>NZ_JBALNX010000049.1:67409-182718 GCF_036962035.1 Bacillus sp. JJ1773 | reverse complement strand
TCATAAGCCAATCCGTCAAAAAGGTTAAAGAACAACCTTTCTGCCGGCTTGTCTTATGCTTGTCGGACTTGCACAGGATGTGCTTACATCGATGTTTGCCACAGGATGTGGCGGCTTTTAATCGATGTTCCCCTATCAAGGCGCTTCCGCTTTTGTTGTTACACAGCCTGATCAGTTAAATAAAACAATCCTCCGTTTACAATGGAGATCTTCACTTTAGGCTCATATTGTTCCTTTAAAGCCGTTTTTTCAATTTCATAGCTTTCATCCTTTTCTTCTGCCTCTTCATAAAAATGTTCCAGAAGGTTTAGGTCCTTGTCCCAGCGTTCTCTAGCTTTTTCAGCCCAAGAGTGATCCTCTTGTTCGATTTGATATTTAAGGAAATTTTCCACTCTTGAGATTCCGCTTTTTGGCATAATTAGAGGAGAGAGTGTAAATGAATAGTCTGGAATTTTCGGTGTTAGCTGTAATTGAAGCAGCTTATCATGAAAATTTTCAACCATTTGTCCATTTATTAAATGGAGTCCAATTGATTTAAAGATATCCCTTTTTCGGTCACATTTATAGGAAATGCGGACATTCATGCCAAGCCATGGCCTCAAGGGGATTTGTTGCCCAGGTGCCTGATGATGTTTTTCATATAATCGAATATAACCCGCTAAGCTTTTTGCTGACTGAAAAATTTGGTGAAGGCGCGGCGAACCAAAGTGAATACTTTCTCCTTTTATTTGTTCGGGTGCATGCTGCTGATTAGTTATAAATGTAAGCTTCATGGGATTAGGCACTCCTCCGGTTTTCTCCAAGTAATGCCAGTAGAATGGTCTATTCATAAGCTCTTTATCCAGCTCAATTGTAAGTTGGACTGTCATATAGCCTTGCCCATTTTCTACAATCTCACAGCCGTTAGCATGGAAGTATTTTTCAAGAAATTTATGAATTTCTTGTTGCTGCATTTTTTTCACCCTCCCGCATTTCTTCAGCAAATTGAATCATCGATGATAAATTATCCATTTTAATCCTCATTTCGCCCTCTGAGGCAGATTTGCCGAATATATCAATAAGGTGATCCTCTATATTTCCGAAATCAAGCTTAGTTAGAATATCGTCTAAATCCCCAATCACCTTTTCGAAAAGATTTATTTTCTCGTACAACAACTTTAAGACATGCTCCTCAACAGTATCCTTTGTAGCAAAATTATAAATCATGACATCCTTTTCCTGTCCAAGTCGGTGAATACGCCCAATTCTTTGCTCAAGTCTCATGGGGTTCCATGGCAAGTCAAAATTAATGATGTGATGACAAAACTGAAGGTTAATCCCTTCACCTCCGGCTTCCGTTGCAATCAGCACTTGCGCGTTTTTTTGAAAAAGTTCACGCATCCAATCTTTTTTGCCTCTTTTAAACCCTCCTCGAAAGGGTACAGAGGTAATGCCATACTGCTTAAGAAACCATTGAAGATACATTTGTGTTGCCCGATATTCTGTGAAAATAATGACTTTATCGTTAATTTGCTGAATCAATTCAAGTGCTTTTTCCGCTTTAGAGTTTTTTTGTACGGCTTCAACCTTCGTAACTAAATATTGAATTTGCTTTTGATAGGCTTCAGTTGGCTCCTCTTGTCTTTCCAGCATATTTTTTAATGTATAGTAAACTGCCTCACGACTGCTGCAGGCCTCGCGCTGAAGGGTCATCACAGAAAATTGGCTGGAGCTTATCCAATCATTATCTCTCCGCATGTTAGTGACTGCTTCATAAAGCTCCCTTTCTTCTTTTGAAAATTCAATAGGAATCGTTTCGACTACTCGTTTTGTCCACTCGATGCCTGTATCTGCACGCCGGTTGCGAATCATTACTTTATTGACTAATTCCTTTAAATGCTTATCATCATCTAAGTTACGAGCATCCTTATTGTATTTTCGATAAAAAGCAGATTCATTTCCTAAATGGCCGGGCTTTAATAAAGAAACAAGGTTAAAAATTTCACTGATCCGATTTTGAATGGGTGTAGCTGTTAAAAGTAAACAAAACTTCTTTTTTAAGTTTTGCACAAACTCATAGTTTTTCGTTTTATTGTTTTTGAGCTTATGAGCTTCATCGATAATGATTAAATCATAATCTTGTTTATATATTATATCTCTGTGAGGATTTCGCTTAGCTGTATCAATAGATGATACAACCACATCACACTGCTCCCAAACATAGCTTTTCCTCTGGGTAATAGCTGGAATGAAAAATTTTGTGTTTAGTTCAATAGCCCATTGGGTTACTAGAGAGGCCGGCACAAGGATTAGTACCTTTTTCACTAAGCCGCGTATCATGTATTCCTTTAATACTAATCCCGCTTCAATTGTTTTCCCTAAACCTACTTCATCTGCAAGAATGGCTTTTCCATTCATATTTTCTACTACTTGCTTAGCAACCTCCAGCTGGTGTGGCAATGGTGTAAGGCCCGATAGATGCTTAGGTGCCTGCAGACCCTCAAATTCAGGGATCGTTGTATGATTCTCAACTTCTATCGCTAGTTTATAGAGTTCCCAGTTCCCCCATGGACCGTCCTGCTCAATTCTAGATAAAAAGTCCTCTTGCCATGACGAATCAAATTCAATTTTTACTGTCATAAAACTTCTCCTTTTAAAGCTGTCTTGCTTTAGCGCCTGCTAATTCGAGGCGCTTCCGCATTTCTTTTAACGAGAAAAATATTACCCATTGCTCAAATAGGTTTCTAATGGTAGGATAATAATAGCTTTGAAAGTTTTGAAATTTGCCACAACCACTTTGTTTATCGAATGATTTAATAAGAGAATAAAGGTTTCATTTTGGATTTAATGCTAAACCTAATTATATGGAACGCATTTGCGTATAGTATGACCAATTTGGAAAATTTTATAAATACGGATGATGATAAGGGGAGAGACTACTTTTGTAGCGCCGAAGGAGCAAGCAATTTCTGTTGTGAATCTCTCAGGCAAAAGAACCCTTGTTGGACGTAGCTCTGGAGAGTGCTTCTTAATTAAGAAGCCACCAAAGGGGAAAACCGGTTTTCGGTAAACTTTCAGGTGCAAGGACAGGGATCTTCTCTTTTTATAGGGGGATTTCTGTCTTTTTTTGGTGTGTGGAATGTGCTTGCTTCTGAGCATGGAGCTTTTTGCATTCCATTGGCAAATTTCTAAATTTTTAAAAAGGATAAAAGGGGGACAAGTGAATGTCACAGTTAAAACGTACACCATTATTCGATGTTTACAAAGACTATGGTGCTAAGACAATTGACTTTGGTGGCTGGGATCTGCCTGTTCAGTTCTCAAGCATTAAAGAGGAGCATGAAGCAGTTCGTACAAAAGCTGGATTGTTTGATGTATCCCATATGGGTGAAATTGAAGTGAAGGGTCCAGACAGTCTTTCATATCTTCAAAAAATGATGACAAATGACATCTCTAAACTAAAAGAGTTTGGTGCCCAATATACAGCAATGTGCTACGAAAATGGCGGGACTGTTGATGATTTACTTGTCTATAAATTTGCAGATGATCATTATTTACTTGTAGTCAATGCTTCAAATATTGAAAAGGATTATAAATGGCTTGCAGACCATCTTGAAGGCGATGTAGTAATCGAAAACCTTTCTGACAAGACTGCACAAGTTGCGATCCAAGGTCCATTAGCTGAAGGGGTCCTTCAAAAGCTGGCAAGTGAAACTAATTTATCAGACATCGGTTTCTTTAAATTCCAAAATGAAGTCGATCTAAATGGGAAAAAAGCTCTTGTATCAAGAACAGGCTATACTGGTGAAGACGGCTTCGAAATTTATTGCGATGCCAATGATGTTGTAGCTATTTGGAAGGATATTTTAGAAGCTGGAAAAGAAGAAGGGGTAATCGCTTGTGGCTTAGGTGCCCGTGATACGTTGCGCTTTGAAGCAAATCTTGTTCTTTACGGCCAAGAAATTTCTCCGGAAATCACACCTCTTGAAGCAGGAATCGGTTTTGCTGTTAAAGTGAATAAAGAAGCTGATTTTATCGGAAAAGAAGTTCTTTTAAAACAAAAAGAAGAAGGTTTAACTAGAAAATTAGCTGGAATTGAAATGATCGATCGCGGTATTCCACGCCATGGCTACCCAGTTTTTAAAGGCGAAGAGCAAATTGGAGAAGTAACAACAGGTACACAATCTCCTACTTTAAAGAAAAATATCGGCTTGGCTTTATTAAAGACTGAAAATACTGCTATTGGAACAGAAGTAGAAGTAGAGATTCGCGGAAAGCGCCTAAAAGCAGTTGTGGCAGCGACGCCTTTCTATAAAAAAGAGAAAAAATAGGAGAGGAGACATAATGATGAAACATCGCTATTTACCGATGACTGAGACAGACAAGAAAGAAATGCTCGCTACAATCGGTGTAAACTCAATTGACGAATTATTTAGTGATATTCCAGAAAAAGTTAGATTTAAAGGTGAATATAATATTAAGCCAGCAGCAACTGAAACAGCACTAATGAAAGAACTTTTGTTAATGGCTCAAAAGAATGCTGATCTAAAGAGCAATACTTCTTTTATTGGAGCAGGGGTTTATGATCATTACATGCCAGTAATCGTTGATCATGTACTTTCTCGTTCTGAATTCTATACAGCCTATACACCATACCAGCCAGAAATCTCTCAAGGGGAGCTACAGGCAATCTTTGAATTCCAAACAATGATTTGCGAATTAACAGGTATGGATGTGGCGAACTCTTCTATGTATGATGGCGGAACTGCTCTTGCTGAAGCTGGAACGTTAAGTGCTGCTCAAACTCGACGTAAAAAGCTATTAATCTCGAGTGCGGTACATCCAGAATCAAAAGAAGTTGTAAAAATGTATGCGAAAGGCCAATTCATTGAGGTCGTTGAGGTTCCGCATAAAGATGGTGTTACAGATATTGATGCATTGAAAGAAATGATCAATGATGATATCGCCGCGGTAATCGTTCAGTATCCAAACTTCTTTGGAAGAATTGAACCAATGAAAGAGCTTGAAGAAATTATTCACGCACAAAAATCATTATTTGTCGTATCAAGCAACCCACTTTCACTAGGAGCGCTAACACCACCTGGAAAATTCGGTGCAGATATTGTTGCAGGAGATGCACAGCCTTTCGGAATTCCGACAGCATTTGGCGGCCCACATTGCGGTTACTTTGCAGTTACGAACAAATTAATGAGAAAAGTGCCAGGACGTCTTGTTGGACAAACAGTTGATGAAGAAGGACGCCGCGGCTTTGTTCTAACACTTCAAGCGCGCGAACAGCATATCCGCCGTGAAAAGGCAACTTCAAATATTTGTTCAAACCAAGCTTTAAATGCACTTGCTGCTTCCGTAGCAATGACAGCATTAGGAAAGCAAGGCGCAAAGGAAATGGCCTTATCTAATATTCAGAAAGCCAGCTATGCTAAAAAGGCATTTAAAGAAAATGGCTTTGAAGTTGTCTTTGAAGGACCATCCTTTAATGAATTTGTCATTAAGTTAAATACACCTGTTAAAGAAGTGAATCAAAAGCTTCTTAAAAAAGGCATCATTGGCGGCTATGATTTAGGCAGAGATTATTCTGACCTAGCTAATCATATGTTAGTAGCGGTCACAGAATTAAGAACAAAAGAAGAAATTGATACTTTTGTTAAAGAAATGGGGGAGTACCATGCATAAGGATGATCAAGCACTCATTTTTGAATTAAGCAACCCTGGCCGCATCGGTTATAGTCTCCCGGAAATGGATGTTCCGGAAACTGATATTAATGAACTGATTCCAGCGGGCTATTTAAGAGAAGAATTAGCAGAGCTTCCAGAAGTATCAGAGTTAGATATAATGCGCCATTATACGGCTCTATCTACTCGTAACCATGGGGTTGACTCCGGTTTTTACCCGCTTGGCTCTTGTACAATGAAATATAATCCGAAAATCAATGAAAATGTGGCACGTTACGCTGGATTTGCTCATTTGCACCCGCTTCAGGATGAGAGTTCAGTTCAAGGTGCTCTAGAGTTAATGTATGATCTTCAGGAGCATTTAATCGAAATTACGGGTATGGATCAAGTTACACTTCAGCCTGCTGCAGGTGCTCATGGGGAATGGACTGCTTTAATGATGGTTCGTGCGTTCCATGAAGCAAATGGCGACTTTAACCGTACGAAAGTCATTGTACCTGACTCAGCACATGGTACAAACCCTGCTTCTGCTGCAGTTGCTGGCTTTGAAACGATTACTGTTAAATCCAATGAGGATGGACTAGTAGACTTAGAAGATTTAAGACGAGTAGTAGGCGAAGATACTGCTGCACTAATGCTTACTAATCCAAATACATTAGGGCTGTTTGAAGAAAATATTCTTGAAATGGCAGAAATTGTTCACGGTGCAGGCGGAAAGCTATACTATGATGGAGCTAACCTAAATGCCGTTATGTCTAAAGCACGTCCTGGAGATATGGGATTTGACTTAGTTCACTTGAACTTGCATAAAACATTTACTGGCCCGCATGGCGGTGGCGGTCCTGGTTCAGGTCCTGTTGGTGTAAAAGCAGACTTGATTCCTTACCTGCCAAAGCCAGTTTTAGTGAAACAAGGCGATCAATTCGTATTAGATTATGACCGTCCGCAGTCCATTGGCCGTGTGAAGCCTTATTATGGAAACTTCGGAATTAATGTGCGTGCTTATACGTATATTCGTTCAATGGGTCCAGATGGATTAAAAGCTGTAACAGAATATGCAGTATTAAATGCAAACTATATGATGAGAAGACTTCAAGGTTCTTATGATCTTCCATTTGATAAGCATTGTAAGCATGAATTCGTATTAAGCGGAAAGCGTCAAAAGAAACTTGGCGTGCGTACACTTGATATTGCGAAGCGCCTTCTAGACTTTGGCTACCATCCGCCAACTATTTACTTCCCGCTTAACGTGGAAGAATGTATTATGATTGAACCAACTGAAACAGAATCAAAAGAAACGCTTGATGCATTCTGTGATGCCATGATCCAAATTGCGAAAGAGGCAGAAGAGAATCCGGAAATCGTTCAAGAAGCACCACATAGTACGGTTATCGGCCGTCTTGATGAAACAATGGCTGCCCGTAAGCCAGTGCTTCGTTACCAAAAACAATAATATGAACCAAAAAAGACCTCTGCATAGAAATATGCAGAGGTCTTTTGATCGTGTGTTTTTTCAGTTTTATTTTGTCTTAATTTTACCAGACCATTTTTTAAATCCGCCTTGAAGATGTGAAAGGTCCCTATACCCTTTGCGGTGAAGAAACTGGGCTGCTCTGCCGCTTCTCATGCCACTTTGGCAATATAAATAGACAGGCTTGTCAGGTCTAAGCTCCTTCAAGCGCATTTTCAACTGTGATAGCGGAATATTTCGAGCACCTAGAATATGTCCATTCTCAAACTCATTAGGTTCACGAACATCAATTAGCTGGGCTTTTCGGTAGCCTTCGCGAAATTGTTCTTCAGTCAATGTCTTGACAATTCTCTTCTGATATAACCAAGTTATTAAGGAATACGTAAGGAATCCGCCTAACATGATTAGAAGGAAATAAAGTGTTTCCAAAATGTCTTTCTCCTTTCGCACTGAAACTTGCCTTCTCTATTATATAAGTGTTCTATGAGACGAGTAAAGGAAATCAGACAAATTCCCTGCAAAAATCATGTTGCTTTGTTTTTTTGCAATTTTTTGATAGACTAAACTCGCATACATATACAATTTGTAAATGAGGTTTGTACGATGACAAAAGAAACATGGCGATTTATTGATACAGGTGCTGGGTCTCCTTCTTTTAATATGGCACTGGATGAAGCACTTCTTGATTGGAATAGTGCGGGGAAGATTCCACCAACCATTCGTTTCTATGGATGGAATCCTGCGACACTTTCGATAGGATATTTTCAAAAGGTTGATAGAGAGATTAATATGGACGCTGTTAAACAGCATGGGTTAGGGTTTGTTAGACGGCCAACTGGGGGAAGAGGGGTCCTTCATGAGCATGAGCTTACATATAGTGTGATTGTATCTGAGGAACATCCTCAAATGCCGAAAACTGTTACGGAAGCATACAGGGTAATTTCCGAAGGGATTTTAAAAGGCTTTCATCATTTAGGTATGGACGCATATTTCGCCGTACCAAAGACGGATGAAGAGAGAGAATCACTAAAAAATCCTCGCTCTGCTGTCTGCTTTGATGCTCCAAGCTGGTATGAGCTTGTTGTTGAAGGAAGGAAAGTTGCCGGAAGTGCACAAACAAGGCAGAAGGGTGTCATCCTTCAGCACGGCTCCATTTTACTTGATATCGAAGAAGATAAGCTCTTTAGCCTATTTAAATACCCAAATGATCGGGTGAAGGAGCGAATGCAAAGGGCCTTTAAAAATAAAGCTGTAGCGATTAATGAAATTAGTCAAGAAAGAATAACGCTTGAACAGGCAAAGGAAGCATTTCGAATAGGATTTGCAGAAGGGCTTAATATTGAATTGGAGCCATATGAGCTAACAGAAGATGAATTAGCATACGTCAATAAAATTGCAAAAGAGCGCTATGAACAAGATGAATGGAATTTCAAACGATAAAGGCGGGCCAATTGGCACCGCTTTTTGTTCGTTGTTTAATAGGTTAATTTCACCATTTACCTCCTCACCCTATGTTAAAATATTCAGTATAGAAGGGAGAGTATAGCTGTGAAAGAGATTAAAACCATATCCATCATAGGCTTAGGGGCATTAGGGGTCCTATTCGGTCACCATCTATCAAAGAGAATGCCGAAAGGGAATCTAAGATTTATTGCTGACAAGGGACGAATAGATAGATATCGGAGCGAGCATGTTTACTGCAATGAGGAACGCTGTGATTTTAATTATGTAACACCTGAAGAGCAGGTAGACCCTGCTGATTTACTAATTTTTACGGTGAAAAACGACGGACTAACTGATGCAATCCAAGCTTGCAAAAATCATGTAGGGGAACACACGATTATCCTGTCTGCATTAAATGGAATTACAAGCGAGGCCATTATAGGCGATGCATACGGAATGGAAAAGGTTTTATACTGTGTGGCTCAGGGGATGGATGCTGTTAAGGTAGGCAACCAATTGACTTATGATCATATGGGGAAGCTTTGCTTTGGCGATAGGGACTCAGATGAAAAATCAACTGAAAAGGTCAGAGCGGTTGCCCAGTTCTTTGAAAGTAAGGAAATTCCATATCAAATTATCCCTGAGATGTACAAACATTTGTGGAGTAAATTTATGTTAAATGTCGGTGTTAATCAAACGGTCGCGGTCTATGAAGGCAACTATGGCGAAATTCAAAGACTTGGACAAGCAAGAGAGACGATGATTGCAGCGATGAGAGAGGTAATGGCTCTCTCAGTAAAGGAAGGGATTCATTTAACTGAAGAGGATATCGAGTATTGGTTAGATGTCTTAAGTAAATTAAGCCCTGAGGGTAAGCCATCGATGGCACAAGATTTAGAGGCAAAACGCTTCAGTGAAGTTGAACTCTTCTCAGGAACAGTTTTAGCATTAGGGAGAAAGCATGGGATCTCGACTCCAGTAAACGAAAAGCTTTATAACCGTATCAAAGCAATTGAAAGTGAATATTAAGCATACGTTTTTATTGGACAGCCTTTTTGATAGGCTGTCTTTTTGTTTTATTTACCATTCGTTTTTATTATGACAAATGTCATTTGAAAGAAATGACATTATCCACTAATCCTACCCCGTTTCCAATTATAGAATAAAGGTAGAAATAACGGAGGTGGAAAAAATGGAATCGATTATTGTACTGGATCATGTTACAAAAACATTTAAAAATAAAAAGGCCGTGAACAATATTTCATTGACAATTAATAAGGGTGAGATTGTGGCTATCCTTGGCCCTAATGGTGCCGGAAAAACAACTACAATTATGATGATGCTTGGGCTGCTTGAACCTTCAGAGGGAAGGATAAATCTTTTTGGCCTGCAGCCGAAGGATAAAAAAGTGCGTGAAAAGATTGGCGCTATGCTTCAAGAAGTAAGTGTCATTGATGCATTAACTGTCAAGGAGATTATTCAATTATTCAGAAGCTATTATCCAAATCCGCTTGGCTTTGAAGAGCTTGTCGCTTTAACTGGTTTAAAGGACGACGAATTGAAAAAGAGAGCTGATAAACTGTCTGGCGGTCAAAAGCGGCGTCTCGGTTTTGCACTTGCAATGGCAGGAAACCCTGATTTGTTATTTTTTGATGAACCAACCGTTGGCTTGGATATTACATCAAGAAAACGTTTCTGGGAAACAATTGGCATCTTAAAGGAGCGGGAAAAAACAATCATTTTTACAACCCATTATTTACAGGAAGCCGATGATGCTTCTGAAAGAATTATTTTATTCCATAATGGGTCAATCATTGAAGATGGAACGCCTAAGGAAATTAAGGCAAAACTGACAAAGCAGTCCATATCCTTTACAACTTCTGAGAGCATTTCCCTCGAAAAATTAAAGCAGTTGCCTACTGTTTCTCATGTATACGAAGAAGGCAACCGTATAATGATCGAGGCTGAAAACACAGATCTCGTGTTGGCGAAGCTGTTTGAACAGAAAATTCAAATATCAGGGGTAGAAATCAATCAAGGTCGACTGGATGATGCTTTTTCACAATTAACGGAAAATAAGGAGGCAATATAATATGAAAGCATTTGGCATGCAATGTAAAGCTGAAATTATTAGAATTCTGCGGAACCCATATTTTGTGTTTTGGTCACTGTTAATGCCCATTCTCTTTTATGTCATTTTTACAAAGATTTTTAATACTGGCATTGAGGATAAACAAGTATGGCAGGCACATTATTTAATGTCAATGACGACTTTCAGTGTGATGGGTTCAGCTATTATGACATTAGGAATTAGACTTGTTGAGGAGCGGACAAAAGGCTGGTCGATGTTTATGAGAATAACTCCTTTATCTGATCATGCGTATTTTGCTGCAAAAATGATTGGGCAAACAATCATTCATATATTTTCAATTTCGATTATTTTTATCGCAGGTGCGATCATTAATGGTGTTTCTCTTTCCATAAATGAATGGGTGATGAGTGGCCTATGGATATTAGCAGGATCCTTTCCATTTCTAGCTCTAGGCACTCTAGTAGGTACGATGAAGCGAGTGGACACGGCATCTGGCATTAGCAATATCATTTATATGGTACTCGCAATTTCGGGCGGGATGTGGATGCCGATAGAAATTATGCCAGATTTTGTGCAAAAGCTTGCAAAGTGGCTGCCTTCCTATAATTTTGGTAATGGCGCATGGGAGATTGTTCGCGGGAACAGCCCTGATTGGAGTAATATGTTAATTTTGGCAGGATACCTGATCGTTTTTATGCTATTATCAGGATATATTAGGAGAAAGCAGGAAGCGGCGGTGTAGCAGATGCCAGTGAAGAAAAAGAAATTTGAGATTTTTCCGGCTAGGTATGGATTTTTCCCGTATATTTTTTTAGTGTATCTGTTTATGCCGGGATACTATATTTATTTTGAGCCTGGAATAAAATTAGTTGCCGGCTTTATGCTGCTAGGATTATTTCTAGTTACATACCGGCAGCTATATCATTATATTGATAACGGTGACAGGACCTATACGATATGGTTATTAATTCAAGTTGCCATTATTTTGATTCTATCAATTTTCTATAATATTAATAATGTGTTTTTGGGCTTTTTTCCGGCTAATTTTATCGGATGGTATCGGGATAGAAAAATATTTTTCAAGGGTCTTATCTTATTTGGTTTAGCAATCATTAGTCCAATTATTATTAGGTTCGGAGAACTTTATCCAAATAATTACTTCTATTTTATTCCTTTCATTGTGATTATGCTTATCTCTCCATTTGGGATTAGGTCAATGGCTAATAAAATGGAGCTAGAAGAGAAGCTAAATGAAGCAAATGAAAAAATAAAGGAACTTGTGAAGCGAGAGGAGAGAATGCGGATTGCTCGTGATTTGCATGATA
Organism: Bacillus sp. JJ1773; assembly: GCF_036962035.1. Classification (NCBI taxonomy): domain Bacteria; kingdom Bacillati; phylum Bacillota; class Bacilli; order Caryophanales; family Bacillaceae; genus Bacillus; species Bacillus sp. JJ1773. Next base: position 170,714 of record NZ_JBALNX010000049.1, on the reverse strand, counting down.
CACTCGGGCATACCTTATCCCTCATTACGCTAAAAAGTCAGCTAGTTGGAAAACTGATAGAGAAAGATTCTAATAGGGCGAAGGCAGAGGCAAAAGAAATTGAAAGGACCTCGCGTGCAGCATTAACGCAAGTGAGGGAGCTAGTCTCTGATATGCGAACTATTACGGTTGCTGAAGAGCTATTGGAGTCTGAATCGATTTTGGAAGCAGCGGGGATTACGTTCTTTTTTCATGGTGAAACAAAGCTTGAGGGGATTCCTGTATTAACGCAAAATATATTAAGTATGTGCCTGCGTGAGGCAGTTACAAATGTCGTGAAACATAGTAAGGCAAAGAAATGCTTCGTTCATATTGTTGAAAAAGCAGGGGAAATTCAAATAAGCATTCATGATAATGGCAAGGGGATTTCCATAAATAATATGGCCGGCAATGGTTTGAAGGGAATGTCGGAGAGACTACAACTCATTGATGGATCTATCAATATTTCATCTGAAAATGGCACAAAGCTGATCATTTCTGTACCCATTATCGTAAAAGAGAGAGAGGCAGGGAATGTTTCATGATTAGAATAGTGATTGCGGAGGATCAAGGGATGCTTCGCGGTGCGCTAGGCTCTCTGTTGGACTTAGAGGACGATTTAGAAGTCGTTGCACAGGTTCGGAATGGAGAGGAAGCTTTACGGACAATTTTAGCATTTAAGCCGGATGTTTGCTTGATGGATATTGAAATGCCAATCAAAAGCGGGCTGGATGTTGCGGAGGAGTTAAAGAGCCTTGGTTCGGACTGCAAAATTATCATCCTTACGACCTTCGCACGGCCAGGCTATTTTGAACGGGCTGTAAAGGTTGATGTTCATGGTTACTTGCTTAAAGACGGATCCAGTGATGATCTTGCAGAATCTATTAGAAATGTGATAAAGGGAAAGCGTGAATTTGCTCCTGAGTTAATTTTCGGGAGCATGAAAGAAGAAAATCCGCTAACAGAACGTGAGCGAGAAGTGTTGCGAATGGTCGCGGATGGAAAGACAGCGAAGGAAATTTCAGCAGCTCTTTTTCTGTCAGCAGGAACTGTTCGAAATTATATGTCAGAAATCATTAGTAAGCTTCAGGTGAAAAATAGGATTGAGGCGATTAGTATCGCGGAGGAAAAGGGCTGGATTTAAAACATACTAAAAATAGCAGCAAAGACCAAATCCATGGTTTTTGCTGCTATTTTTTTAGTCTATAAATTAAAACTTCCAACAACTTAACAGCATTTGGATAGCATCTTCTAATTCACTTTCACGAATTCCAGCAAAACCAAGAACAATTTGCGGGGGATTCTCATGTTTTTTTTCAAGTGAGTAATGGGATAATGGATAAACCTTCATGGCTTTCTCACCTGCTTTTTGAACTAGTTCCCCTTCACTCATGCCGTTATTAACAACGAGAACGATATGAAGGCCAGAGTGTTCACCAATGATAGAGAGCTTATCTTGATATGGTTTTAATAATTCTACAACTTTTTCGAGTTTACGACGATAAATCTTTCTCATTCTATTTAAATGTCTTTCAAAATCTCCCTCCTTCAAGAACTGAGCTAGAATATGCTGGTCAATTCTTGAGACGGAACATGAATGGTAGAACGGCAATTTCTCTTTATATTGCTGTAAAAGAGGCTTTGGCAGCACCATATAACTAATTCTGATTGATGGCATTAATGATTTTGAAAATGCACCTAAATAAATCACTTTTTCATGAATGTCCATGCTTTGTAAGGAGGGAATTGACTTTCCGCTATAGCGAAATTCACTATCATAGTCATCTTCGATAATATAACGATCTTTCTCAGCTGCAGCCCACTTTAACAGCTTAGTTCGACGGTTTACCGATAATACAGTTCCATATGGAAAGTGGTGGGAAGGAGCTACATAGACAACATTGATGTTTTTATGATTTATTGTTTCTACTTTTGCTCCTTCCTCATCTACTTCAAGAGAATGCACTTCATTTGGAAAGCCCTTTAGTATCTGCAAAATCAAATGGTAACCTGGATCCTCCACACCATAAACCATTTTTTTATCAAATAGAAGAAAGAGCTGTTGCAATAAAATTTCGATACCTGCCCCAACAATTATTTGTTCTGGTGAACATTGTACCCCCCTGGCTTGATACAAATAGTGAGCGATTTCTTGCCGCAATTCCATCTCCCCTTGTAACTCGCCGAGCAGTAGCAAAGAATGATTTTCTTTGGTGATTGTATTTTTTGCGTATTTTCTCCATACGGAAAATGGGAAATTTTCAGTGTCAATTATGCTTGGATGGAAATTGTATTTTATATATTCCTGACTTATTTTTGTATTTTCCTGTAAGGAATGGTTTGTTTGCATATATTCTAAGTCTTCATGCGTCATGACAAAATATCCTTTACGCGGGTAAGCCTCGACATATCCTTCTGCCGTCAATTGCTGATAGGCTGTTTCTACCGTATTTTGACTAATTTTTAAAAAATCAGCTAATTTCCGCTTTGATGGCAGTTTTGTTCCGTATTGTATGCGTCCTTCTATTATTTCTTTTTTAATATATAGATATAATTGGTCATACAATGGTATTTCAATAGATCTATTTAAGTGACATGATAACATTTCCATTTTTATCAAACCTCCGTAATGCTGGACTGGTTATATTTTATAAAACTGACACTTTCAATACGGTCAATTGCTCTTTATACTAATCAATAGATTCAAAAAATTCAATAGTTTATGAAACGGAATGAGACAGATAACATTTCTAATTATTACTGACCCTATTAAAACATATTAAACTGACACTTTCCAGAAGGTCAATAAATTTTTATACTAATCAATAGATTCATGAAATACAATAGTTAAATGAGATGGAGTGTGAAATATGGAAAAATTATTAGGAACTGAAACTGTAAAAAGAGGCATGGCTCAAATGCAAAAAGGCGGCGTTATTATGGACGTTGTCAATGCAGAGCAAGCAAGAGTAGCAGAAGCGGCAGGTGCCGTTGCTGTAATGGCATTAGAAAGAGTGCCTTCTGATATCCGCGCTGCCGGCGGGGTTGCAAGAATGGCGGACCCTCGTATTGTTGAAGAAGTAATGAATGCAGTATCAATCCCAGTAATGGCTAAAGCTCGTATTGGTCATATTGTGGAGGCAAGAGTATTAGAGGCTATGGGTGTAGACTACATTGACGAAAGTGAAGTATTAACGCCTGCAGACGAAGAGTTCCATTTATTGAAGAGTGATTTCACTGTACCGTTTGTTTGTGGCTGCCGTGATCTTGGAGAAGCTGCACGCCGTATTGGCGAGGGTGCAGCAATGCTGCGTACTAAAGGTGAGCCTGGTACAGGTAATATTGTGGAAGCGGTTCGACATATGCGTAAAGTAAATGCGCAGGTTCGCAAAATTTCTGTGATGAGTAATGATGAATTAATGACAGAAGCAAAAGTTCTTGGTGCTCCTTTTGAAATTTTAAAGCAAATTAAAGAACTAGGAAAGCTGCCAGTTGTTAACTTTGCTGCTGGTGGTATTGCTACTCCTGCTGATGCTGCATTAATGATGGAGCTTGGTGCTGATGGAGTGTTTGTTGGTTCAGGTATCTTTAAATCCGAAAATCCTGAAAAATTTGCAAGTGCAATTGTTCAAGCTACAACTTATTACACTGATTACGATTTAATTGGGAAGCTTTCTAAAGAGCTAGGAGCTGCAATGAAAGGAATTGATATTTCCAAGCTGTCTCTTGAAGACAGAATGCAGGAGCGTGGCTGGTAATATGACAACAATCGGGGTTTTAGGACTGCAGGGTGCCGTTGCCGAGCATGTAAAACAAATTGAAACCTTGGGATTAAAGGCTGTTGTCGTAAAGAAACCAGAGCAGCTTGAACAAATTAATGGACTAATTCTCCCTGGCGGTGAGAGCACAGCTATGCGAAATCTTATCGACCGTTACAATTTTTTCGATCCATTAAAAGAATTCTATACGGCCGGAAAACCCATTTTTGGAACTTGTGCTGGAATGGTATTAGTTGCGAAGAAACTTGTTGGTTCAGAGGAATCCCACCTGCAAATCATGGATATTACTGTAAAAAGAAATGCGTTTGGCCGGCAAGTTGCTAGCTTTGAAGCAAATCTTAATATAGCTGGTATTGACGATCCTTATAAGGCTGTTTTTATTCGTGCACCATTTATTGAAAGTACCGGTGAAAATGTAGAGGTTTTAGCAAAATATGATGAGAGAATTGTTGCGGCAAGAGAAGGGAATGTTCTTGCTTGTGCTTTCCATCCAGAGTTAACTTCTGATACTCGTTTTCTTCAAATATTCGTTAATATGGTAGAGAGTCAGAAGCAAAAAGAAGTACAAGTTGGATAAATTAAAGAGGACTCATTTCTTGAAAAACCGCTGACAGAGCGGGAACGTGATATGTGTTAAGAATGGTAAAAAAAAGACAATGCCAAGATGGCATTGTCTTTTTTTACGATTATTTTTTCAAATCTTCAATAGAATCGATTTCCATATAAGCGGGAACGACTAGCCCAATTTTTGTCCCTTCCATATTCGGACCTAAGTCTTCGAATTTGCCATCGAATTTTTCATTGTAATCAGCATGTGTGACAGGCAGCCAGGCAGCGACACTTGCGTCTAGGCTTCCGTCAGCAACACCAGCCCATAGTGGGCCTGCTTCGATTTGTCGAAGTGTGACTTCGTATCCGAGGTCTGTTAACACGGTTGAGATTACATTAGTACTAGCAATTTCACTGTCCCAAGCTACATAACCAAGTGTAATTTTGTCACCATCTACCTTATCTACGCCTTCAGTCCATTCGCTCACTTTATCAGCATTTGCTTCAACCCAAGCTTTAGCAGCCTTTTCCGGATCTTCACCATCTGTTACTTTTACCATTACGTCAGCCATTTCTTCTGAAGTCCAATTGAATTGGTCAAGAAACTTGTAGGCTGATGGGTGATCATCAGCAAGCCCTAAACGTGCAATTGTATGAATATTCTCTTCACCACCGTATACACCTTTAGGATCCTCTAAATATTTTAAATCGAATTTAGAGAATTTCCAATGTGGAGTCCAGCCAGTGATAATGATTGGCTCTTCCTTGGCATAGGCTTTTTTTAATGCAGCAGTCATTGCGGCACCTGAACCTTCAACGACATCCCAGTCATTTAGCTCATATTCCTTAACAGCAGCTTCTGTTGCTTTCATGATTCCAGCACCTGGATCAATCCCGATGATCTTGTAATCAACGCTTTCACCTGCAGATTGATTTCCTTTTTCTGTTTTTTCTTCATTATTACTTGCCTCGTCCGAGCTGCAAGCAGCAAGTCCTAATGCGAGGACAGGAATCATTAGTGCAGACATCCATTTTTTCTTCATTACATATTTCCCCCTTGTTTTTTCATTCCTATATTTTGGGTAATCCGGTCGAGGATTATGGCAATAACCACGATCGCTAGACCAGCCTCAAAACCTTTACCGATTTGAATTTGTGTAACAGCACGATACACATCAGCACCTAGTCCTGGTGCACCTACCATCGATGCGATGACGACCATTGATAACGCAAGCATAATGCTTTGGTTAATCCCTGCCATAATCGTAGGCATGGCAAGCGGGAGCTGAACTTTGATGAGGCGCTGACTTGTCGTAGAGCCGAAGCTTTCAGTTGCTTCAATAATATCAGCAGGGACTTGTTGAATGCCGAGTATCGTTAATCTTATCGTTGGAGGCATAGCGAAAATAACGGATGCAACAACACCTGGAACAACACCAATATTAAAGAAGAAGATAGCCGGAATTAAATAGACGAAAGCAGGCATTGTTTGCATAAAATCTAATATCGGTGTAACAATCTTTTTCACCTGTTTACTTTGAGAAGCCCAAATTCCCGCAGGAACCCCGATTAGAACGGATAGAAATACAGCTGCTAATACTAACGCGAGTGTTTCAAGCATCGGTTCCCAGTAGCCTAAATTATAGATGAGGAACAAGCCAATAAAAGTAAACAGTGCCATTCCTTTTGATGATAGCTTCCAGGCTATTAATGCTAATAGAATCATAAATAGATAGAATGGAATAAAACTTAAGCCTGCAACTAGGCCATCAACAACACTTTCAAGGACTGTAGAAATGCCATCGAAGGCTACTTCGAAGGTAATTGTCAGCCAATCAACAAATTGATCCATCCATTTTGCAATCGGCAGTTTTGGCATTACGCTTTCCATTTGATCACCCCTTTATCGTTTTGACTTACAGCCGCTTCCTCTTTTGCTTTTTCAAAATCATTGATTACGTCATTATTCCCAGCTAGGGCGCCGATTACTGCACCACGGACAAGTATGCCTTGAAGGCGGTCATTTTCATCTACAACAGCAACTGGAATCGTTGCAGTCGATACTTTATCAAACAAGTTTGCTAATAATGTATCTCCTGCAACCTTTTGCACCTTTTTATCGAGGATGTTAAACAAGGTTTTACTATGCTCAGCAGCTGATTTTGCATCGGCTGCATGAATTACTCCAAGGAGAGATTTTTTCTTATCTACTGCGTATATACTAGAAATTCCGAGCTCCCTCATCATTTGCAAAGCAACTCGAGGACCTTTGTCGATTTGTACGGTTTCTGCTCTTTTCATAACATGGTTTGCAGTCAATACTTTAGACAAGTCTACATCTTCGACAAAGCGTTCAACATACTTGTTTGAAGGATTCATTAATATTTCTTCGGGAGTGCCGATTTGAACAATTTCCCCGTCTTTCATTAACGCAATGCGATCGCCGATTCTAAGGGCCTCATCTAAATCATGGGTAATAAATACAATCGTTTTTTCCATTTTTGATTGAAGCTCTGTTAATTCATCTTGCATGTCCTTCCGAATTAATGGATCCAATGCGCTAAAGGCTTCGTCCATTAATAAAATATCCGGATCGTTAGCGAGCGCTCTTGCTAACCCGACCCGCTGCTGCATTCCCCCACTTAACTGATCAGGAAATTGGTTTTCATATCCTTCAAGATTTACAAGTTTTAAAGCAGTTAATGCCTTTTGTTTCCTTTGCTCCTTATTTACCCCTTGAATTTCTAAACCGTACTCCGTATTTTCTAGCACAGTCCGATGGGGTAATAAGGCAAATTTCTGAAAAACCATACTTATTTTTTTTCGGCGAACTTCCCTTAGCTCGTCTTTTTTCATTTTCGTAATATCTTTTCCGTCAATCAATACTTCGCCAACAGATGGGTCAATAAGCCGGTTAAGCATACGAACTAATGTGGATTTACCGCTTCCTGAAAGTCCCATAATGACAAAGATTTCTCCGGTATAAACATGAAAATTTGCCTTATTTACACCTACTGTCGCACCGGTCTTTTTTAGAATTTCACTTTTGCTGTTTCCTTCATTTAGAAGCTGTAATGCTTTTCTTCCATTCCTTCCGAATATTTTTGTTACATTTCTCACACTTAATTTCGCGTTTTTATCACTCAAATCATTCACCTCGTTTATATTCACGCCGAGCATTAAGACTTTTTAATTGTATAAGTTTTAGCAACTAAAGGGCAAAGTCGATATTCTTTCATATTAATCCGTAAAGTTTGTACAGTTAAAACTGAACGTACTGTAATTAGCGTTTCCTTACAATCCCTTTCATTTACTGCCATTTCCATAATCAAAAGCAGCTTTACTTTCAAAAAAAACATGTTAATCTATAAAATGATCAGCCAATTTTCAAAAATAAGGTTTTTCAAATACAAATAAAATAAATTTACATTTATGGATGTGAATGTTTACATGAATGGAAAAGAACAGCTTGAGCACGCACGTGAGCGTGTTATTGAAACGATTGCTATGAATATGAACTTATACGGTGTTACCGATTCGGTTGGGCGATTATATGGAATGTTGTATTTTCACGATCAGCCATTGACTCTAGATGAAATGAAAGAAGAACTCGGTATGAGCAAAACAAGTATGAGTACTTCTGTAAGAACGCTGCTTGAGCTTAAGATGGTAGAAAAGATTTGGAAAAAGGGAATTAGAAAGGATCTATATCAAGCGGAGGAAGATTGGTATCAAACCTTCACCGACTTTTTTACGATTAAATGGAGGGCAGGAATTTCAATGAATGTGTCAGCCATGAAAAAATCATTAAGAGAGCTTGAGTCATTAGTTAACTCTGAGGAAACAGATGAGGAAATTCGTATGGCTGCCAGAATTGATATGGAGAAATTGAAGGATGCACTTCGCTATTATGAATGGCTAAATCGACTAGTTGACAGTTTTGATTCCGGGAAGATTTTTGATTTTATTCCTAAGGATGAAGAGAAATAAACAGAGAATGCAGAGGGTGACTCTTTAACTTTGAGTCATCCTTGTTTTTGTGGAGATAACCAATTGTAGTGGTTTGCTCAGGACATGCTTTTTTTTGTGCAGAATAAATGCAAGCCGCGAAATATATTAAATTTTGTCTAAATCTGTCTATTAACTAGGATTATCTTTTATTTTCTCCCGATTCTAGTTTTTTTTGATTTTGACAAAAAAAAATAAACGTGAATCAAACACAATATGTAGTAGTGCAAGAAATATTTTTACTACTATATATAGATTTATTTATTGATTTTAGATTTTTGATATGATACCTTAAGTGTATTAATAAAAACAACTAGAATCTGCCAAATCCTAGTTTCATATTAAAAAATTGAATATCATATTTTGAAGGAGTTGTAAAAATGTCTGTAGCATTAGGACAAAAAATGAGTTTAAATATTGATCGTTTAAACCAGGACATTCGATTATTTCCTCAAGTTCATCCTATCACCTCTGATATGAAAATGACCCACAAAGGGGTCTCCCGTTTAGTTATGCTTGATAGGTATACATTTAAGGATACGGAAAAAATCACCTTAACTAATGGGGACTTTGTCGTACTCACCATCAAAGAAGATCCAAAATTCCCTGCCAGAGGGCTCGGTTACATTGTAGATATTGATTGGGAAAACAAAGCTGCAACAGTTCTAGTGGAAGAAGACTATCGAGGGGTGCTTGATGACCCAGAAGAAGTAAAAACAGGACTCATCAAGAAATCTCTAGATGTCATTGAAAAACCGCTAGAGCTTTTTTATGAGCAAATTGCGAAACGTAACGCAACTGGCTTAGCTTCTGTTGAGGCAACAGAAGAAAAAAGGCAAGAATGGTTTGAAAAGTTCTATCAAGAGCTTTCTAGCTTGAATTTTATTCCAGCTGGCCGTGTTCTTTACGGAGCGGGAGCGGATACGGATGTAACGTATTTTAACTGTTACGTTATGCCGTTTGTCGCTGATTCCCGTGAAGGCATTTCCGAGCACCGCAAGCAGGTGATGGAAATCATGAGCCGAGGAGGCGGGGTTGGAACGAATGGTTCAACATTAAGACCACGCAATACACTGGCAAAGGGCGTGAATGGTAAATCATCTGGGTCAGTATCTTGGCTGGATGATATTGCTAAACTGACGCATCTTGTAGAGCAAGGTGGGTCGCGACGCGGTGCGCAAATGATTATGCTGGCGGATTGGCATCCTGACATTATTGAATTTATCATTTCAAAAATGCAAAACCCAAGAATCTTAAGATTCCTTCTTGAAACGACAAATGATGATATGATCAAAAAATATGCGAAAGAAAAACTGAAATTTACTCCTTTCACTGAGCAAGAGATTGCTATGTACCAAGGAATAATTAATTATAAAAATATTCCTGGATATGGCGGATTCAGCGAGAAAATTATTCATGATGCAGAAGATAAGCTTGAAATGGGCGGTAATTATTCTGTTCATAATTCTGAATTCCTTACAGGAGCCAACATTTCTGTATGTTTAACAAAGGAATTCATGGATGCGGTTGAGAATGATGCTGAATATGAACTTCGCTTCCCAGATGTAGAAGCTTATGATAAAGAGGAAATGAGCATTTATAATGAAGAATGGCATAAAGTTGGAGATGTTCGTGAATGGGAAAAGCTTGGTCATAAGGTACGAGTTTACCGCAAAATCAAAGCGAAAGAGCTTTGGAACTTAATTAATATTTGCGCTACTTACTCAGCAGAGCCAGGAATTTTCTTCATCGACAATGCTAACGACATGACGAATGCTAAAGCGTATGGACAGAAGGTAGTAGCAACAAACCCATGCGGAGAGCAGCCTCTCGCACCGTATAGTGTTTGTAATTTAGCCGCTGTCAATTTAGCTGAAATGGCGGATAAAGACAATAAAACAGTTAATTTTGAAAAGTTAAAGCGAACAGTCGAAGTTGGAGTCAGAATGCAGGATAATGTCATTAATGCCACGCCATACTTCTTAGAAGACAATAAAAAGCAAGCCCTTGGCGAGCGCCGTGTTGGTCTTGGTGTAATGGGTCTTCATGACTTATTAATTTATTGTGAGACTGAATATGGTTCTGAAAAAGGCAATGAGCTTGTCGATAAAGTATTCGAAACAATTGCGACAACAGCATACCGTGCTTCTGTAGAACTCGCAAAAGAAAAGGGAAGCTTCCCATTCTTAACTGCTGAAACAGAAAATGAAACAAATAGATTGCGAAAAGCCTTTACTGAGACAGGATTCATGCAGAAAATGCCTGAGGATATCCGAGAAGCTATCCTTGAAAATGGTATTCGTAATTCTCATTTGCTAACCGTTGCTCCTACGGGTAAACATGTTGCCCCCTACATTTGTAAAAACGTAGCGTAAACTTGGCTATATGCGGGAAACCCTGGCGTATCTTTTGCTACCTCGCCTTGCCAGCGAACAATTAGGTAAAAATGCAAAAGTGTTGACTCAATTGTCTACCAGGCAATCCGCAGGGAAGTCGTGGCTGACCCCTCAACGACTACATGCCGAGCAACCATTTCAAATGGTTGATGATATAGTCTGACCCATATGGCGACATATGGAGCAGGTAATAATAATCCTGCCCTCTAGAAATAGAGAGTAACAATTGTGAGCACAGGAACAATGGTTGGTGTATCAACAGGACTTGAACCTTACTTCTCATTCTCTTACTTCAGAAGCGGTCGTCTCGGAAAATTCATTGAAGTAAAAGCTGATATCGTTCAAGAGTATTTAGATAAAAACAGTCAAGCAGATCCAAATAATCTGCCAGATTGGTTTATAGCAGCGATGGATTTAGCACCTGAAGCACATGCGGATGTGCAATGTATTATCCAACGCTGGATTGATAGCTCTATTAGTAAAACCGTTAATGCACCAAAAGGCTACAGCGTAGAGCAGGTTGAAAAAGTGTATGAGCGCCTGTATCGCGGTGGAGCAAAAGGTGGAACTGTATACGTTGATGGTTCTCGTGATTCACAGGTTCTAACGTTGAAGGCTGAAGAAAACAGCTTTGAAGAAACGAGCTTCGGGAAAAAAGAAAAAACGAAGCAGCATGTTGTGCTTGTTGACACCATCAATGATCTTCGTTCAACAAACGTCATTGGCTCAGAAGTAGGAAACACTTGCCCAGTATGCCGTAAAGGTAATGTAGAAGAAATCGGTGGATGTAATACTTGTACGAACTGCAATGCCCAATTAAAGTGCGGTTTATAATGATAAATTAATGCAAAAAAAGGATAAAAACTTATCTTAATGGGTTCCGGCCCAAAGGGGATAAGCCTTATATGGAATCAATTTCGGGGGTACAAATCGCTTCAGATTTAGTACCTCCTTTTTTATGTCCTTTTTCAATTAACAGTGGCAATTGAAGAAATTAATGCGGACAATAAATCCGTTATTTTCATGAATAACGGCACGGGTGTCCTTTCATTTTTGATAGACAACTTGGTAGGCATTGTTTTATTATTTTCTCAACTGTCTGAAGCTTAATCCAATTTTTGCTTATTAATTGCTGGTATTTGAAAAATATATTTTGTCCCTCGTACTAATTTCATAAGCCATCGATTAAAAATGTATTAATACATCGACAGGGGTGGCTGCCATGTATATAGATGGTGTTTTTTCAGGAGGAGGCATTAAAGGTTTTGCGCTAATCGGTGCCTATGAAGAAATCGAAAAGAGGGGTTTCCGCTTTAAAAGACTGGCAGGTACAAGTGCCGGATCTATCATAGCGTCTTTAATTGCGGCTAATTATTCAAGTAAAGAGATTTACGAAATGCTTGATGAATTACAACTGAAAAAATTTCTTGATCCACGAAAGACGTATCTTCCTTTTGCCGTTACAAAATGGATTTTTCTTTTTTGGCGTCTAGGCTTATATAAAGGCGATGAGCTTGAGAAATGGTTGGCTGAAAAGCTTGCGGCCAAGGGAGTAAGGAAGTTTTCGGATCTTCCTCCACAAGCGTTGCGTGTCATAGCGTCAGATTTAACGAATGGTCAACTTATCGTATTGCCTGATGACTTAATTAAGTATGGGATTGACCCGGGGGCATTTTCTGTTGCAAAAGCGATCCGCATGAGCTGCAGCCTTCCATATTTTTTCGAACCAGTAAAGCTATATACTAAACGTAACGCAAATATCATCGTGGATGGCGGTGTATTAAGCAATTTTCCAATGTGGTTATTTGATAAAGATAATGTCAGAAAAGTTCGGCCAGTGTTAGGTGTGCAATTAAGCCATAGTATTAGTGAACATCCCCAGCATAAAATCCGAAATGCGATTCAAATGTTTGAAGCTTTATTTGAGACAATGAAAGAGGCTCATGACTCTCGATATATTTCTAGAAAACATGCTAGTAATATTATTTTTATCCCGACAGAAGGAGTATTAACGACTGAATTTCATTTAACCTCTGATAAAAAGCAACAACTTGTTGATTTAGGTAAAAAATGTACAAAGCAATTCTTCTCACAATGGAGTTATTAGAAAAAAAAGATCGAGCCAGTTAAAGCGAAGCTCGATCTTTCTTTTTGCCTTTTTTTCCTTCAATAACAGTTAAATGTGTTGAAGATTTTTTTCTAGTCCTTTTAATGGAAGTTAAAGAACCGGAGTTTGCCTTGCGGCTGCTAACCTTTCCAGCATCGGGCTTATGAAAACGTTTCTTTGATTTCTTTGCTGCTCGAACAAATGCTCGCTGCTCTTGTTTCTTAGGGCTAGCTCTATTAAAACGTTGAAAGATGTAATACACGATAGCACCAACTAATAAAATGACAGCTATTCTCCGCAAAAAACCGGCAGGATTTGTAATCATGCTGGATGTTATTCCTAAAACAGCTAGGAGAACGAGACCAGAGATAACCAATAGTGTAATCCGATTTTTCAAGAAAGCCACCTCCCTATGAGCATGATGAGCATTTTTCCATTCTTTTAAACTTACGAAAATTAAAAAATTAAACGATTTCTTCTGTTTTTAATTGTGCTTCTGAAGCCTTTTCTTTTTCTAATAATTTTTCAAACGATAAAATCGCTACCTCTACTTGATCGTCTTTTGGCTCCTTTGTTGTGAGAAGCTGCAGCCAAAGACCTGGAATTCCCAAATATTTCCATACTGGGACATTTCTGACTTTGTTCGTCAATTGCAGAACCTCGAATGAAATGCCGAGTACTACAGGAATAAGAGCAAGACGGTTGAGGACACGTACATATAATGGTTCAGTTGGTACGAGTAAATATACAAAAACCCCAATAATAACTGTGAATAATATGAAGCTGCTTCCACAGCGGTAATGCAGTCTTGATTGGGCTTGAACATTTTCAACTGTTAGCTCTTTTCCGTTTTCAAAAGCATTAATTACTTTATGCTCTGCACCATGGTATTGAAACACCCTTTTGATGATAGGGGTTAATGACACAAAGTATATATAGGCAAGCAGTAACAGCAGTTTAAAAAAGCCTTCTACTAGGATTTGGGCAAAATGTCCGGGGAAAATAGGCTTAGTCAACTCTGCTAAGAAAACAGGAACAAGAGTAAAGATAAACTTTCCGAAAAGAAAGGAAAGAACACCAACCGCGGCTACACCTAGCCACATAGTTAATTTAGAGCCTTCTTGTTCATTCAATTTTTCATCATCGCTTGGATCCAAATCATATCTTTCAGTTGAAAAGTTTAAATGCTTGGAGCCATTTGCGCTTGCCTCAATAATGGCAACAATCCCTCGAAGAAATGGGATTTTTTTGATTAATTGTAAGGAAGAATTCGATTTGCGGGGAAGCTCGAAATATTCTATAGAGTCGTCTTTGCGACGGACAGCAGTGACATAATGATGCTTTCCACCAAACATGACTCCTTCTACAACTGCTTGACCTCCGTATACAGGCTTTTGATTTTTTGACATGTGTAATTGCACCAACCTAATTTGGACTCGGAATTTAACAGCTAAATAAACAAGGGTGCATTTCAAAATCACCTTATTAGTTCAAAACATAAAGTATGCTTGAAAAACCTTGTTCAAAATGTGAATACGTCTAAAGCTGTATGTACCTATCTTTATTCTACTAGAAATCCAAAAAAACCTCTAGGAATGACTAAATATTTGATCTTAAATAATTTAACTTTTTTAGGAAGATATATTTAATCAAGCAGGGAGCCTTAATTCATTTTGACATGCAAGTGAATAATGGCATAGGGACATAATATAAATGGAGGTGGAAAATATGGCAGAAGATAAACAAACTGATCAAAATCAAAGTGAAAAGCCGATGTCTTTCTTGACGATGGTTATATTAACAGGACTAATTGGAGGGATACTTTGGAGCGGGATTGGTTATTTTGTTCACTTTATTAATTTAACAGAAATACACCCGAAGGTCATATTAGATCCATGGACAATTGGAGATTGGAAGGATAGCTGGCTCGGAACAGTCATTTCCCTTCTGATAATAGGTGTGATCTCTATTGTAGCAGCACTTATCTATTATGCCCTGCTAAGAAGGATGCCTAGTATTTGGGTAGGGGTTTTTTATGGAATTGTTCTTTTTCTGCTAGTTTTTTTTGTGCTAAATCCTATTTTTCCTGGGATAAGCCCTTTCCATGAACTTAAGAGAAATACGATTATTACATCTATATGTTTATATGTATTATATGGTGTATTTGTCGGATATTCGATATCTTATGAAGAGGGCGAAGTGAAATATAAAGAAAGCAGGGAAAATGAGGCGAAATCCTAATGGCTATCATCCTATATGAAAAGGTGAATGATTAAACGAATTTGGTTTTTCATGGTAGTTAAAATAAATTCAATTGTGATAGAATGTTCTTGGTGAATTATTCAGCTGTACATTTACTATTAGAAAATAGGGATATTCAGCTTACTTAGGGGGAGAAGAAAAAATGGAAAAGCTTCAGAAACTTCGATCGGTTCTCGAACGATTAGGCATTGATGGTATGCTGATCACAAGTGAGTATAATCGCCGATATATGACAAACTTTACCGGTTCTGCAGGTGTAGTCCTGATAAGTGGGGAAAATGCACAATTCATTACTGATTTCCGTTATATTGAGCAGGCTTCTGCGGAATGTGAAGGCTATGAAATTGTAAAACATGCAGGCTCCATCCCTGATGAGGTAGCTGAACAAGCAAAGAAACTAGGCATTAAAAAGCTTGGCTTTGAACAGGACCATTTAACTTTTTCTGCTTACAAAGCATATGAAAAGGCAGTAGATGCAGAATTAGTACCTGTATCTGGCGAAATTGAAAAGTTACGCTTGATTAAGAGTGAGGCAGAGATTAAGATATTAAAGGCAGCAGCTGATATAGCGGATGCTGCATATAAACATATTCTTGAATTCATTCGTCCCGGTATAACGGAGCTTGATGTGTCGAATGAATTAGAGTTCTTTATGAGAAAAGCTGGCGCTGCTTCATCTTCTTTTGATATTATCGTTGCTTCCGGCTACCGATCTGCACTTCCGCATGGACGAGCTAGTGACAAAGTAATTGAAAAAGGCGATTTCGTTACATTAGATTTTGGTGCTTATTATAATGGATATATTTCAGATATCACTCGAACTCTAGCAGTTGGAGAGCCTGAGGCCAAGCTTAAAGAGATTTATGATATTGTTCTTCAAGCACAATTACGAGGTATGAATGGCATTAAGCCTGGAATGAGCGGAAAAGAAGCTGATGCTCTTACACGCGATTATATTACTGAAAAGGGTTACGGGGAAAACTTCGGTCACTCCACTGGCCATGGGATTGGACTGGAAGTTCATGAAGGACCAACACTTTCCTTTAAATCAGATGTTATTCTAGAACCTGGTATGGTCGTAACTGTGGAGCCGGGCATATATATCCCTGGACTTGGCGGAGTTCGGATTGAAGACGATACGGTTATTACAAAAGACCATAATGAATCGCTCACTCATTCAACAAAAGAACTAATCATTTTATAATGTAAATAGCTTTAAAGTACGCCCTTTTTGGCGAATGAGCTAGCAAAGACATGTTAGACAATTAGGAGGATTTTTTAATGATTTCTGTTAATGATTTTCGTACAGGCTTAACGATCGAGGTAGATAACGGAATTTGGCGTGTAATGGATTTCCAACACGTAAAACCAGGGAAAGGTGCAGCTTTCGTACGTTCAAAACTGCGTAATCTTCGTAATGGAAATGTTCAGGAAAAAACGTTCCGTGCGGGTGAAAAAGTTGCAAAAGCACAAATTGATAATAGAAAAATGCAATACCTATATGCTAATGGGGACCAGCATGTTTTTATGGACAATGAATCATATGATCAAATTGAATTACCGGCATCTGCCATTGAGTATGAATTGAAATTTCTTAAAGAAAACATGGAAGTTCATATTTTGATGTATAATACTGAAACTTTAGGAGTGGAGCTTCCAAATACAGTTGAGTTGGAAGTAATCGATACAGAGCCAGGTATTAAAGGGGATACAGCTTCTGGCGGTTCTAAGCCGGCGAAGCTTGAAACGGGCCTTATCGTTCAAGTGCCTTTCTTCATCAACCAAGGTGATAAATTAATTATCAATACAGATGAAGGCTCATACGTATCTAGGGCGTAAATAAATGAATCTGAAAGGGGTCATTCCTATTAATGGCCCTATGCTGTAAATGATTTCCACTTGAAGTTTTCGTCCATATTACGTATTATAAGTATATAGAAGCTGCGTTGTACGCTTGTATATGAAGTTTCAACCTTTATATTTTTTAAGGGAGTTCAATACCATTACTTGAAAAACATGCCTCCAATGAGAGGACGTTTGGGCAGTAATTGCGGACACCCACCTGGAGGAGCAGGTATGAAACTCCATATAAATCGGCGGCAAAGGCGGCTATACATATGGATACTTAAGCAATAACCACTCGGTTATTGCTTTTTTATGTTTATGGAAGGTAAGAATATTCAGCTAAAATCTCACTGCTCATTTCTAATGTGCCTGGCTGAATTGCCGTGGCAACTTCACTTTTAACGAAAGCGGCTGTATGAATCGGAAAAGGTTCTCCGCGCTGCAGCCCCATTTCCGTTATTAAAATAGGGGTATTATTCAGTTGAACTCCTAAGGTTTTTGCAATCGCTTCAGCCTTTTGAAAAGAATTGATAACAGCAATAGCTAATGCCTGTTGTTCATATTGGATTGGATTACTTACAGAAAATTTAATGCCTGTGATAATATTGGCTCCATTTTTTACTGCCGTATCAACGACTAATCCCGCCTTCTCCATATCACCAATCGTAATAAGCAGGAGATGTTCTACTCTGTAACCCCTGAAGGTTTGTTTACCTTCTATATAATCATATTGTGGAAAAATGGAATAATTCACCGTTCGTATTTGCTCATCGTGAATGCCTATTGAATTTATGGCGGTTTTTATGTTACCTATTGTGGCAGCATTATCGTTTTGAGCTTTCTCTAATTGAACATCTTCTGTCGAAACACCTAATGTGATTTCTGCTCGATTTGGCGCCGCAGTTACCTTTCCTATGCCGGAAACTCTGATGATATTTTTCTTTCTTCCACCGGCAGGAGGTGTTCTAAAGGATGGCTGTTGATAATACATCATTTTCCCTCGCTTTCCGTATATTGGGATTTGTAAATATATACGGCTATAGGAAATAGAACATTCGAACAATATTTTTTACTCACCATTCATATCCCATTAATTCAGCAATTTTCTTAGGGATATCCGTATTATCTAGCACACCATTAAAAACATCTGCACCCTTTCCAAATGCAAATAGCGGGACTGGATTGGCGGTATGACCTCCTGTGGAACTTATGGACCGTATGGATGAGTCAACGATTCCCGCATGGTAATGTTTAGCTATTATACTTCCTAATACCCAAGCTGCCTGATGCTGAGGGTAAACAACTCCTTGTACATTCCTTACCCTATCATTCAACTGAGTAATTTCATTAGCAGTTAATTCGATATTTGCATATTTTTTTACCGTGTTTTGAACACTATTCGGTTCAAACTCCAATGAATTAGTTTTTCTGATAAACTTACTAACCATATATTCAGGTGTGGCCTTCACTTCTTTAAGCCCTTCAATGTTTAGCGGTTCTGTCGCAGAAATACCCATTGTTTCATGGTCAGCAACAACGAGGACGAGTGTGTTTCCTTCCTTTCTTGCCCAATTCACGGCATATTTCACAGCATCGTCAAATTCAATGACTTCCTTCCAGACACTTGTTAAATCTGCTGCATGTGAGGCATGATCAATGCGTGCTCCTTCAGACATTAGAAAAAAACCCTTTTCTTCTTTAGCTAAAAATTCAATCGCTTTTTCAGTCATTTCTTTTAAGCTTGGTTCTTGGCTGGTTAAAAATTTTCGATCTAATTTAAAACTCATATAAGAAGGATTGAATAAACCAAGCATTCTCATGCCTTTCGCTGCTAATAATTCATCACGATTAGAAACAAAAGTATACCCTTCATGAATAGCCTCTTTTATCAAATCCCTTCCATTTTGGTGATCTGCCCGAAAGAAATCAGCCCCTCCACCTAACAAAACATCTACTTCATTTTTAAGCTGCTGGTGAGCAATCTCATCTTGGCCAGTCCAACGGTTTTTGACACTGGCAGTAAACGCTGCTGGTGTTGCATCTGTAACTGTATTAGTAGAGATCACACCTGTTTTCTTTCCATGATTCTTAAATACATCAAGAATACTGTCAGATTCATGCCCATTTGCTGTTACACCGATCATTCCATTATTTGTCTTTTTCCCAATAGCTAAAGCGGTTCCCCCGGCAGCCGAATCAGTAACGGCATTATTATATGAAGACGTATGGACAAGAGAAACAAATGGAAGGGATTCAAGAAAAAGCCGACCCTCTTTCCCATATTCCATTTGTCTGGCAACCTCAATTTGCCCTATCCCCATCCCATCCCCAATTAAGAAAATGACATTTTTTGGGGCGGAATCTATTTCCCTGACTATAGGATGCTCACTTCTTCCTGCATAACTATTAGAGTGAAAACTCAGTCCGATCACGATAATAGTTAGAAAAAGGCTAAATATATTTTTTCTCATTATTCTTTTGTCTCCTTTTGGATCATTTCTTTTATTTTTTGTGAAATCAGCACTTAATACTCAGATAAAAAGATTAAATAAAGTACAACACATTAAATCAAAGTCATAATGTTTCAACGCAGGCATACATTTTAAATAGAAACATGCTAGTCCAAATAGAAAAGCGGAGAGCACCCGCTAAGTAGGAACGCAGACTAAAAACGCCACGTCCTGTGGCANNATCCTGCGGGCCTCAAGCATAAGACAAGCCAGCGAGAAGGTTGTCCTTTAACCTTCTTGATGGATTGGCTTATGACCTCGAGCCGATGGTGCTCGAAGCTAGACAGGAAAAGTGGAGAGCACCCGACTAGGAAAAGCCATATAGGAGGATCAACGCATTGGAAACGATTCTAGCTTTTTTACCGAAAAATATTTCAGAAAAAATGATGCATATTTCCCCTCCACAATTAAATGAATTGGAAGAGATACGTGTACGAATTAATCGCCCGCTTGAATTAACGATTAAAGGAAAACCACAATTTCTACCCTATGTTGTAAAGCAAGAGGATGCTCTGAATTTGTTAAACAAGATTAGCCATTTTTCTATTTATACCCTTGAGGAAGAATTACGCAGGGGTTATATCACGATTGAGGGCGGACATCGTGTCGGTTTAGCAGGAAAAGTCATCCTAGAGAATGGAAGTGTAAAGGCTATAAGAGATATTTCTTCCTTTAATATCCGTATTGCCAGAGAACAAATTGGGATAGCAGATAAATTGATTACGAACTTGCTAGAAAATGGCTCTTGGCTTCATACGATGATCATTGGACCGCCGCAAACGGGAAAAACAACATTGCTTCGTGATATTGCAAGAATCATTTCAAGCGGCGACAAAAATAATCGGTTTGCAGCCTACAAGGTTGGAATTATTGATGAGCGATCTGAAATTGCAGGAAGCGTGAATGGCATTCCTCAAATGACATTCGGTCCGCGAATTGACGTTTTGGATGCTTGCCCAAAAGTGGAGGGCATGATGATGATGATTCGTTCAATGAGTCCTGAAGTACTCATTGTTGATGAAATCGGGAGAAAAGAAGATGCAGAAGCGATCATGGAGGCTGTGAATGCAGGAATAAAGCTCATCATGACAACACACGGAAACTCCTTAGAAGAAATACGAAAGAGGCCCACGATGAAGCCTGTCCTAGAAATGGGAATATTTCAGCGGTTTATTGAGTTAAATAGGAAAAATGGCCCTGGAACTGTAGCTGGCTTAAGGGATGGGAATGGAAAAGGGATTATAAATGAAGTGAGAGTGACCTAAATGATGAAATTAATTGGTGCCGTCTTTATAATCGTTGCCACGACATGGGCTGGTTTTGAAGCATCTAGGCATCTGCATGAACGGCCTCGCCAGCTTAGGCAGTTGAAATCAGCCTTACAGTCATTAGAAGCTGAAATTATGTATGGGCATACTCCATTGCATGAAGCGGCAAGGAGGCTCTCGGTTCAATCGGCAAAGCCATTATCCTGGTTCTTTGAAAATTTCGCAATAAAACTAACAAATACTGAAACAACGGTAAGGGATGCATGGGAGCAAAGCCTAAAGGAAATTTGGAAGATGACCGCTTTGAAACAAGGCGAGTTTGAAATAATGAAACAATTTGGAGAAACATTAGGCCGCCATGATCGAAAGTCGCAGCAAAAGCAAATCATGCTGACATTATCTCACTTAGAACGAGAAGAGAACGATGCCTACGACAAACAAGCCAAATATGAAAAGATGGTGAAAAGTCTAGGATTTCTATCAGGATTGTTATTAATCATTTTATTAATGTAAATGACGGAAACACTTACTTGGAGCGAAGCATGCTGCTTGATTTTCATAGGAGGGAAAAGGATGGGCCTTGAGGTTGATATTATTTTCAAAATTGCGGGTGTCGGAATTGTTGTTGCTTTTCTGCATACCATTCTCGATCAAGTTGGAAAAAAGGAATATGCCCAGTGGGTGACACTGTTTGGATTTATTTATATTTTGTTCATGGTTGCCTCCATTGTAGATGACCTATTTCAAAAAATTAAATCGGTGTTTTTATTTCAGGGCTAAGGGAGGTCTTTGCCATTGAAATTATGCAAATAGTCGGAGTCGCACTTGTAGCAACCTTTCTTGCATTAATTGTAAAGGAACAAAAGCCAAACTTTGCTTTTTTGCTCATTGTATTTGTTGGCTGTGCGATTTTTCTTTTTTTAGTCGATCAAATTTATGCCATTATTCACATGATTGAAAGAATTGCAGTCAATGCAAAAGTGAACATGATCTATATTGAAACGATCTTAAAAATTATTGGCATCGCTTATATTGCTGAATTTGCGGCTCAAATTACGAAGGATGCAGGACAAGGAGCAATTGCTTCAAAAATTGAACTAGGGGGAAAAATTCTTATCCTGGCAATGGCAATTCCGATATTAACTGTCATGATTGAAACGATTATTAAAATGATACCTAGCTAAATAGATGTGCGGCATTTTTCTTAAATGAGGTGTAACGGATGGAGCAACGGCTGCAGAAAATATTATTTCTCAATCTACTATTCTTCTTTTTACTAATACCAAGTGTACAAGCCTCTCCGCAAACAGAAGAAGTAAATAAAACAGTAAGTCCGCAAGCGCTTGTTAATGCTCAGTTGGATTCTCTCAATATAGATGAATTAAAAAGCTTTTGGGAAAAAATCAGCAGTGAGTATGGAGGTTTTTTGCCTGAAAGCCAAAAAGGAAGTCTATATGAATTTCTAAAAGGAGAGAAGAAATTTTCCTTTAAAGACTGGTCATCAGGGTTCTTGAAATTTATCTTCCATGAATTTATTGTCAATGGAAAACTATTAGGATCACTAATATTACTAACAATATTCAGTATGTTTCTGCAATCTCTGCAAAACTCCTTTGAAAAGAGCACAGTCAGCAAGGCTGCTTATGCAATCGTATTTATGGTTCTAATCATCTTGGCATTAAACAGTTTCCATATAGCCATTAGCTATACTCAGGAAGCAATTGATACGATGATTTCCTTTATACTTGCGCTTATTCCTTTATTGCTCGCTTTAATCGCCTCGTCAGGGGGGCTTATATCCGCTGCATTTTTCCATCCAGTCATTCTATTTTTAATGAATATGAGCGGTTTATTAATTCAATATGTTGTATTGCCTTTAATGTTTCTATCGGCATTGCTCAGTATTGTCAGTGTCATGTCTGATCACTACAAGGTGACTCAGCTCGCAAATTTATTGCGAAATTGGAGTATTGCCCTGCTTGGTCTGTTTTTAACAGTATTCTTAGGAGTTATTTCGGTTCAAGGAGCTTCTGCTGCTGTAACAGATGGTGTGGCAATTAGGACGGCTAAATTTATTACCGGCAATTTCATACCGGTGATCGGCAGAATGTTTACAGATGCTACAGATACTGTCATTAGTGCCTCTGTCTTACTAAAAAATACAGTAGGAATTGCTGGAGTAGCCATCCTAATTCTAATTGCGGCATTTCCCGCAATCAAAATTCTCATGATTGCGTTTATATATAAATTTGCGGCTGCTATTTTACAGCCTTTAGGCGGCGGGCCTATTATCTCCTGCCTTGACATTATTAGTAAAAGTGTCATCTATGTTTTTGCTGCACTAGCTGTTGTTTCCCTCATGTTCTTTTTAAGTATCACTGTAATCATTGCAGCTGGAAACTTGACGATGATGGTCAGGTAGGGGGTAAGCGAAATGGATTTTATTAAAGAATGGATTACAAATATTATTTTATTTGTCCTATTAGCCACAGTGATCGATATGCTGCTTCCAAATTCAAATCTGCAAAAGTATACAAAAATGGTGACAGGGCTTTTACTGATTGCCGTTATATTAACACCAGTATTAAAGCTCATTTCAAATGATTTCGAAAAAGTGCTTGCTTCTGTACCAGCAATAGAAGGTCCGGGAGAAAAAAACTTAGAAAATTCAATTGAAATGAAGAAAAGAGAAATACAAGCCTGGCAAGATGCATATATTCTAGAAGACATGGCTGTCCAATTAGAAAAGCTAGTGGAAGAGGAGCTGATGGCACAGTATCAATTAGAAATTTCAAGAATTGATGTTGAAGTTAATGAAAAAGCCGATAACACTTTCCCGGAAAACCTTCAAAAAGTAACAGTGCGTTTGAAGGCTAAAGACGAAAAAAAGGAAGCTGTTGAAGTTGTTAAAAAAGTCGAAATCAATGCGCGGGAATCTCTTCCTTCGAACAGTCCAAACAGCGGAACTGAAAAAATCACCTCTCTATTAGCGGAAAAATGGAATGTGAATGAAGAAAAAATTGAAGTTCGGGTAGAAGGAGGGAAGTTAAAAAAGGATGGATAAAGATAAAGGGCCTTTTACATTATTGAAAAAATGGCTTTCTAAAGACGATCAGCCTGATAAAAAGCCTGGGAAGTATCAATATTTGCTTCTTGTCCTCCTCTTTGGGGCAGCCATTATGCTAATTAGCAATATGTTCTTTAATGATAAGTCTTCAAATGCAAACATACCTGTCATGAATAATCAGCAGGAAGCGAATGAGGAAGAGGATGTACCAGCATTTGGCCAAAAGAAGAAGGCAGGCAATGACACGATTGCTGCTTATGAAAGGGCATATGAAGCCCAGTTGAAGGAAGCACTCGATGCCATCATTGGTGTAGAGGATGCGACAGTAGTTGTTAACGTTGATGCGACTGAAGCGAAGATCCTCGAGAAGAACAGAACTAGCAAGACTCAAGTTACAGACGAAACCGATCGTGAAGGCGGAAAGAGAAATGTCGAGGATATTTCAAATGAAGAGCAGCTAGTCATTACAAGAAGAGGAGAAGAAGAGGTTCCAATTGTAATAGAAACAAAGAAACCTAAAATTAGAGGGGTTCTGGTCGTTGCAAAAGGGGCTGATAATATACAAGTAAAAAAATGGATTATAGAAGCAGTAACGCGTGTCTTGGATGTACCTAGCCACAGGGTTGCGGTAATGCCAAAAAAAACTAAGGGGGATTCATGATGTTATTAAAAAAACAAACAGTCTGGTTATTAACGATGCTGAGCTTAGTCGTAGTCTTGTCGGTGTATTATATTACCTCACCTGAGCAAAATGGTCAGAATTTGGCCAATTCGCCTGAAAAAGCTGAGCAGTCAAATGAACCAGCAGCAACAGAGAATTTAGACGATAGCGAAGTCATTACCAATGCATCTGGTGATGAAATGTTTGAAGCTTTACGCCTAAAGCTTAATGATGAGCGCAGTAAAATGATTGAAGAGTTATCAGCTAAGATGGCAAATACCCAGCTTCCTGCTGAGGAAATCAGCGCCGCAAAAGATCAGATTGACCAGCTGGATGCCCTTGCTAAAAAAGAAGAAATGCTAGAAATGTTAATTCGCTCAATGGATTACGAAGATGTACTAGTGCGTGCAGAGGGGAAAAATGTCCGTGTGACTGTAAAAGCGAAAGAACTTTCCCGTTCAGCTGCAAACGACATTATCCGTGAAGTAAATAACGAAATTGGCGGTCTTCAAGCAGTTACAGTTGAGTTTAAAGCTCCAAAGTAAATAAATTTGATAGATTCAAAAATAGCGGAACCCATGGGGCGCCGCTATTTTTCCTGTAGCTTAATTAACTCTTCCATTGATTTATTTGCATTTGCTGCAGCATGAACCAAATGCTCATGGTGTTGTGTCTGTAAACCGACTGTTGCGGAAAGCTCTTGTAAAGCTGAACAAGTTTGTTCAATCACAGAACTAAATTCGTTAACAGACTTACTGATGGACTTAGAAGATTCATTAATATCTTTCGTAAGGGAATCATAATTTGAAATATCATCTTTTAGATGACTAAACTTTTGATATACATCTAGAAATGCGACATGTGTTTCATCTGAAAGTGTAAGATTACTGCTGACTTTATTTCCTGCTAATTGAACATTATTTTTCGCTTCATCTGTATTCATCGTAATTCTATTAAGATTGTCTGTTATTTGTTTTGCTGTTTTTCCAGTTATATCTGCTAGTTTCCTTACTTCCTCAGCTACGACAGCGAAGCCCTTTCCACTTTCCCCAGCCCTTGCTGCTTCTATCGATGCATTGAGTGCCAATAGATTCGTTTGCTCTGCTATTGCTCGAATGCTGGCTGAAAAATGGGAAGTTTCATTCACAAGGTTTGCTAGTGAAGAAATTTCATTATACACTTTATGTATCTCATTATAGGAGTGCTCTAAATCTTTTCTTAAATGATGAACGAGAGAACGTCCCTTTTCTGTGATCTGCTCAGCTTCAATAGAATCATTATGGAGTTTTTCTATAAGCATACTTGCACGATATGTTAGACCATTAGCACGGTCAAGAGAATGGGTAATGTCAAGGACAGTATCAGTTTGGAATTGAATGCCAGAGGAGATTTCTGCAATAGAATGGCTCATCTCTACTGCTGCCTCATAATTTTCCTGACTCATTTGTTTCACATTTTCAATCATGGAAAAGAGGTCTGTTGAACTGTTTTGAACTGTCTGTTTCATTTTAAAATTATTTTCTAATAATAATTGGGTCTTGATTTGTGCCGAAACTATATGTTCCGATAGTTTATTAGATAAGGTTAGCTGGAAAAAAAGCAGAATAGTTACAAGAAAAAAGAGTAAATAAATGGTTACATAATTTTTCATTTCAAGTAGCAGTTGACCGTGATGTAAAAAAGTGAAAACCGTTATCACCGCCAAGCCTAGAACAAAAGCAAGCAAAAGGATAGTTCGCTGCATATAAATAGCGGCTATGGCAACAACTAAATAAATTAAAAAATAGGCTGTCGGGGATACACTATTTTCCATTATGACAAATATAACGATTGAAACTATTAGAATAGCTAAATATGGAATGAGGGATATTCCTTTTTTAAAATAATGCATGATAGAAACGATTCCGACTCCTGCTCCACCTGCAATAATAATGGAAAGAATGACTGCCAAATCCTTCTTCATCACAATATCGACAATGGCAGCAAGAACGACACATACTAAGGCTGCTTTGATAATTAAGGAATTTTTTCGAATCAAATCTTCTCTTTTTATCTCATGTATCGAACTCATTTTCTAATCTACCCTCTATTCCTAGTTCATTTGAATTATTATTTCGCTATTTCATTTGAAATTCCTCTGAGGAAATTCACGAATTTTTAACATATCGCTAGAAAATGTGGAAAAAATTCGTTGAGAAAAGGGTAATTGGGCATAATTATTATTCATAGTCGTAATACATTATTGAATTTGAATAAGATTTTATCGTATGATATTAGTAGTTAGTCATAAATTATTCTACGGGTTCATTATTCATCAGGTGAATTAGCCAGGAATATATGAACTCAAGTGAAAACAAGGGGTGCCCAATATGTTAAAAGTACAAGAAATTCGTGAGCTTATTAAGCTTGTCGATCAGTCAAATATTGATGAATTTGTATATGAGCATGAAGGATCGAAAATAAAAATGAAAAAGAATACGGCTGAAGCAGTTGTTGTTCAGCCAGCGAAGATTGCAGTTCAGGAAGTTCAAGTTCCACAGCCAGTACAAACTGCTGCTGTTCAACAGGTTCCAGTTGAAACTGCTGTTCAAGAACCTTTTAAGGAAGCAGAGGCTAATACGAAGAACCTACATAAAATTGTTTCTCCAATGGTTGGAACATTCTATCAATCCTCATCACCAGATTCAGATCCATATGTAAAGGCGGGTTCTAAGGTTTCTAGTGACTCGATTGTTTGTATCGTAGAAGCAATGAAGCTATTCAATGAAATCGAAGCTGAAGTCAATGGGGAAATTGTTGAAGTTCTAGTGAAAGATGGCCAATTAGTAGAATACGGCCAGCCATTATTTTTAGTAAAAGCAGAATAAGGAGCGGTAACAGGATGATTAAAAAACTGCTAATTGCAAACAGAGGAGAAATCGCTGTTCGAATCATTCGTGCATGCCGCGAAATGGAGATTGAAACGGTCGCCGTTTTTTCTGAGGCTGACAAGGATGCGCTTCATGTCCAGCTTGCTGATGAAGCCTATTGCATTGGGCCGACAGCGTCTAAAGATAGCTATTTAAATTTCACCAATATCATTAGTGTCGCAAAGTTAACAGATTGTGATGCGATTCATCCAGGGTATGGTTTCCTAGCGGAAAACGCAGATTTTGCTGAGCTATGCCGTGAATGCAATATTATTTTCGTAGGTCCAACGCCTGAGGCCATTACGAAAATGGGAACGAAGGATATTGCAAGAGAGACAATGAAGGAAGCAGGTGTTCCAATTGTCCCAGGTTCGAATGGAATTATTAAGGATATTGAGGAAGCTAGAGAGCTTGCTAACAAGATTGAATATCCGGTTATTATTAAAGCAACAGCAGGCGGCGGCGGAAAAGGAATACGTGTAGCCCGTAATGAGCAAGAGCTTGTAAAAGGAATTACTATAACCCAGCAGGAAGCTTTAACTGCTTTCGGCAATCCAGGCGTGTATTTAGAGAAGTACATTGAGGATTTCCGCCATGTTGAAATTCAAGTTCTAGCTGATACATTCGGAAATACAGTTCATCTTGGAGAAAGAGATTGCTCGATTCAAAGACGACTGCAAAAGCTATTAGAAGAAACACCTTCCCCAGCATTAGATGGGGAAACACGTGAAGAAATGGGAAATGCTGCAGTAAAAGCAGCAAAAGCAGTTGATTATACAGGCGCTGGCACGATAGAATTTATTTATGATTACCGAAATCGTAAATTTTACTTTATGGAAATGAATACTCGGATTCAGGTTGAGCATCCAGTTACTGAAATGGTAACTGGGGTTGACTTGATTAAGGAACAGATTAAAGTTGCGTCAGGTGAAAAGCTGAATTTTACGCAACAAGATGTTACTTTTAGCGGGTGGTCAATTGAATGCCGAATTAATGCTGAAAATCCAGAGAAGAACTTTATGCCATCAGCAGGGAGAATTAATATGTATCTTCCTCCAGGCGGTTTAGGAGTTCGTGTTGATTCCGCTGCATATCCGGGGTATATGATTCCTCCTTATTATGACTCTATGATTGCAAAGGTAATCACCTATGGGGCAACAAGGGACGAAGCCATTGCCCGAATGAAAAGAGCGTTAAGCGAATTTGTTATTGAAGGTGTGCACACGACTATTCCGTTCCATTTAAAGCTTCTTAGTCATGAAAAATTTGTGGATGGTCAATTTAACACTAAATTCTTAGAAATGTATAATGTTATGCAGAAAGAAGACTAATTGGAGGTGCTGAGGTGAACGAGAATATTCTGGAAATGAGTCATGAGAATAGTGGATTAGGCAAAATTGAAATTGCTCCGGAAGTAATTGAAGTCATTGCTGGTATCGCTGCGTCAGAAGTAGAAGGAGTGGCGCAAATGCGCGGCAACTTCGCTACAGGCGTTGTAGAACGATTAGGAAAGAAAAATCATGGCAAAGGTGTAAAGGTTGAGCTTTCTGAGGACGGTATTAAGGTAGATGTATATTGTTCTATGGTATTCGGCATCTCTATTCCAAATGTTGCCCAGAAAATTCAAGACAATATTCGGCAGGCATTATTGAATATGACTGCACTAGAAGCACAAGAAGTAAATGTCCATGTTGTTGGAATCGTTTTTGAAAATCAAAAACAAGCAGTGGAATATGAGCAGGAAATGTAATTGAATATGAAAAGGCCAAAGACGCCAAATTTGTCTTTGGCTTTTTTACTTGAATCTTCTTTACATAGTTTAAATTTATTCTGTTTTCTGCTAGAGTAATGGTGGGTATAGGTATTGGCTTAACGGGGGAAAAATTTTTTCTTACTCAGTGCTTATTGGACATACTTGTGCTATGATTTAAAATGTATTTTTTAGAGAAGTAAATGGCATAAATGATAATAGCCCATGTAAGTATAAGAAAATTGAGCGTTAACTGAATCTTTCCCTGTTAAAGGAGTTAATAATAGATGAAACGAAGAACAGCAAGAGAAAAAGCATTACAAGCCATTTTTCAAATTGATGTAAGCGAAGTAGATCCAGCCTTAGCCATTGAACACGTTTTAGAGGATGCACCAAGCAATGAATTTCTCAATCAGCTTGTCAATGGAGTTGTAGAAAACAAAGTAACAATTGATGAAACAATTAAGAAAAATTTAGAAAATTGGACATTAGAAAGATTGGGAACTGTAGATCGAAATCTTTTAAGACTATCCGTTTATGAGCTATTATTTTGCACAGATACACCACAAAATGTCGTTATTGACGAGGGAATTGAAATTGCAAAATTATATGGGGATGACCAGTCGAGCAAGTTTATAAATGGAGTTCTTTCCAAGATTAAACAGCAGCTTTGATGATTCAGCAGGTTCCTTTATTAATGATTAGGGGGAAGATGACATGACTGTGAATTTGATTGATGGAAAAGAAATAGCTAGACAAAAAAAATCCTTTATTGCTGAAGAAGTAGAAAAATTAAAAAATGAAGGCATTACTCCGGGACTTGCGGTGATTTTAGTCGGCAATAATCCAGCATCCAGAACATATGTCACGAGTAAAGAGAAAACGTGTAAGGATCTTGGAATGCATTCTGAGTTAATTGAGCTGCCTGAAGGGGTAAGTGAAGAAGAGGTCCTTGGGAAAGTAATAGAACTTAATGAGAACCCAAATATTCATGGGATTCTAGTCCAATTGCCTTTGCCTAAACATATTGATGAAGTGAAAGTAATTGAAACAATTTCTCCAGATAAAGATGTTGACGGTTTTCACCCTGTTAATATTGGAAGAATGATGACAGGCCAGGATGCGTTTCTGCCATGTACCCCATATGGTGTAATGGAAATGCTTGATTTTATTAATGCAGATATTTCGGGCAAGCATGTAGTTGTCGTTGGTCGCAGTAATATTGTGGGAAAACCGGCAGGCCAGCTGTTCCTAAATAAACATGCAACGGTTACATATTGTCATTCCAAAACAACAGATTTGAAAGAATTTACTAGACAAGCAGATATTCTTGTGGCAGCTGTTGGGAAGGTGAATTTCATAACGAAGGAGCATGTGAAAGAAGGTGCGATCGTTATTGATGTTGGAATTAACCGTAATAATGAAGGTAAGCTGTGCGGAGACGTGGACTTCGATGAAGTGAAAGAAGTAGCAAGCTATATTACACCTGTACCAGGCGGTGTAGGTCCAATGACGATTACGATGCTTATGTCCAATACATTAAAGGCCGCTAAGTCCATTCAGCAAAAATTGCAAAGTAAAAATTAATAAATTGTCTAGCTTCTGCCCTTTTCAAATGATGCTTTAGTCCTCTTACACTGCACGCTTTTTACGTGACGGTTTGAGAAACTAAATCTATAATGAAAGGGCAGTTTTGTTGTGGTAACAACTCTAAAGGAGACTATTATGAAAGACCAACGCTATTTATCGGTGAATGCTCTTACTAAATATATAAAAAGAAAATTTGATGCTGATCCGCATTTGCAGAATGTCCTTGTAAAAGGGGAAATCTCGAATTATAAACAGCATTCCAGCGGACATATGTATTTTACATTAAAGGATGAGAAAGCCCGCGTTCTTGCTGTCATGTTTTCAAGCAATAATCGGGGAATGAAATTTTCGCCTGAAAATGGGATGAAGGTTCTTATTAGAGGCGATCTCACCGTTTATGAGCCAAGTGGTCAGTATCAAATCTATATTAAAGAAATGCATCCTGACGGAGTTGGCGATTTATATTTAGCTTTTGAACAGTTAAAAGAACGGCTTGACAAGGAAGGAATTTTTTCACCTCAAAATAAAAAGCCTATCCCGAAATTTCCAAAGACAGTCGGTATTATTACTTCCCCAACTGGAGCTGCAATCCGTGATATTTTGACCACGATTAAGAGGCGTTATCCAGTGGTAAATATCTTAATATTCCCTGCACTTGTACAAGGTTTACAGGCTGCACCATCTATTGTGAAGCAAATACAATTAGCCAATCAATTAAATGAGGCAGATGTGCTTATTATTGGGCGTGGCGGGGGTTCGATTGAAGAGCTTTGGGCTTTTAATGAGGAAGAGGTGGCAAAAGCCATTTTTCATTCGCAAATTCCCATCATTTCAGCTGTTGGTCATGAAACTGATTTTACTATTGCTGATTTTGTAGCTGATTTACGTGCTCCTACGCCAACAGGTGCTGCTGAAATGGCCGTCCCCCATATTGAGGATTTGACAGAAAGAGTTCTAAATCGAGAGTCGCGCTTACTAAGGGCACTTAAGGAACATATGACACTAAAAAGCGAAAGACTTTCAAGAATTCAAAAATCATATGCTTTTCGTTACCCGCAGAAATTGTATGAACAAAAGCTTGAGCAGGTAGACAGATTAGCAGAGCAGCTTGAGAAAGGTTCTAAAAAGCTTTTTGATCAAAAAATTGACGAATGGCAGAAAATACAGAAACGAATACAGCGAAAGCCTTTGAACGATTTAATACTAGCCTCTAAAGAACAACAGGAAAAAATGCAAAAACAGCTAAACAAAGTCATGCATAATATTTTAGCCGCTAAAGAAAAAGACTTTTCACATAAAATTGCTACTTTAGAAGCATTAAGTCCATTAAAAATTATGGATAGAGGCTATAGTCTTGTTTATACAAAGCAAGAAAACTTAATTAAATCCGTTAAACAAATTCAGAAAAATGACCAAGTAAAAATAAAGGTACCTGATGGAATCATTAATTGCCTTGTTACGGAAATAGAGGAGTGAATACGTTGTCTTCAGAACAAAAATTAACATTTGAAGAGGCTATGGAGAAATTAGAAGTGATTGTAGAAAAGCTGGAAGAAGGGGACGTCCCTCTTGAAGAGGCCATCAATATTTATAAGCAAGGTATGGAGCTATCTAAGCTTTGTCATGATAAGCTGAAAAGTGTAGAATCACAGCTCACTCAAATTTTGACAGAGGATGGCCGAAAAGAAAATTTCGTCATCCCCGAGGAGGAGTAATTTTGCAGCAGTCATCCTTTTCTTTATTTGCAAAAAATCAAAAAAACTTGTTAGAAAATATGTTTAAGGAAAGTGTCAGCAAACTGAATGCACCTTCCGTTATAAAAGAATCGATGCTTTATTCATTAGAAGCCGGAGGAAAGCGAATAAGACCGCTTCTGTTATTCGCTACTCTCGAAGCATTTGGGGAAGACACACGAAAAGGTCTTCAAACTGCTGCAGCAATAGAAATGATTCATACGTACTCGCTCATTCATGATGATCTTCCGAGCATGGATAATGATGATTTAAGGCGGGGAAAGCCAACAAATCACAAGGTGTTTGGTGATGCTTTTGCGATTTTGGCAGGTGATGCCTTATTAACATACAGCTTCCAATTAATTACTGAAACCCCTTCAGAATTTACGGATGCAGAAACGAAGCTTAATCTCATTAGAGAAATGTCAATAGCAGCTGGAGCTGAAGGAATGGTCGGCGGACAAGTTGCTGATATAAGCGGAGAGGACAAGGCCTTAAACTTAAATGAATTAGAGTATATTCATGTTCACAAAACGGGTAAACTGTTGCAATACAGTGTAGTGGCAGGTGCTATTCTTGCAGGGGCAGACAAGGAAACAATGAAAACACTTGCTGAGTTTGCTTACCATCTTGGAATCGCCTTTCAAATACGTGACGACATCCTTGATCTAGAAGGAACGGAAGAAGTAATTGGAAAGCCTGTTGGCAGTGATGCTTCTAAACATAAGAGTACCTATCCATCATTGCTTACATTGGATGGCGCAAAAGAAGCTCTGCACCATCATATCCAGCAAGCAAAGTCCAAGCTTTCAGTAACAGGTCTGAATACAAAGCTGCTTGAGGAAATTACTGAACTAATAGAAACGCGAAATCATTAAACACTATATGATAAAGCATTGGGCAATATCTCTAATTGGCAAATTACTACACTACCTTGAGGATTTCATTCATACTGTTATAATAAACCATATATAAGGTTAAGTTTTATGAACATCTAAGAGATATGTGCATGATAAAGAAATGAAAGCGAGTGATCCTCTGTATGGATCTAATGAAAATTAAAGACCCTTCTTTTTTAAAAGGGTTATCAAATAAAGAACTAGAGGCAGTAAGTCAAGATATACGCCAATTTCTAATTGAAAAGTTGTCTTATACCGGGGGCCATATTGGACCTAATTTAGGCGTTGTCGAATTAACGATTGCTTTGCATAAATGCTTTGACAGCCCGAAGGACAAAATTATTTGGGATGTAGGCCATCAATCATATGTTCACAAAATCCTAACTGGCCGTGCCGATCAATTCGATACATTGAGGCAATATAAGGGCTTATGCGGATTTCCAAAAATGGCTGAGAGTGAACATGATGTATGGGAAACTGGGCATAGTTCAACCTCATTATCTGCTGCAATGGGAATGGCGATTGCCAGGGATTTGAAAAAAGAAAAATCCTTCGTAATACCTGTTATTGGTGATGGTGCCTTAACGGGCGGAATGGCTTTAGAGGCATTAAACCATATTGGCCATGAAAAAAAGAATATGATTGTCATTTTAAATGATAATGAAATGTCCATTGCTCCAAATGTAGGGGCACTGCACAATGTTCTTGGAAGACTTCGTACAGCTGGAAAATACCAGTGGGCAAAGGATGAACTCGAACTTCTCCTGAAAAAAATCCCTGCAGTAGGAGGCAAGCTTGCTTCAACAGCTGAAAGATTAAAGGATAGCCTTAAATATCTTTTTGTATCAGGGATGTTTTTTGAGGAGATGGGCTTCACCTATCTTGGACCAGTAGATGGTCATAATTTTGAAAGCTTATTTGAAAATTTAAGCTATGCTAAGAAAACTGAGGGACCCGTCCTGCTGCATGTTATTACAAAAAAAGGAAAGGGTTATTCCCCTGCTGAACGTGATACAACTGGAACATGGCATGGTACAGGACCATACAAAATTGAAACAGGGGATTTTGTGAAACCGGTTAATACGCCGCCAGCATGGAGCTCGCTTGTAAGTGAAACGGTTCGAAAATTAGCAAGAGAAGATGACCGGATTGTTGCCATTACTCCAGCTATGCCGGTAGGCTCTAGATTAGAAGGGTTTGCAAGTGAATTCCCTGAACGGATGTATGATGTTGGAATTGCAGAACAGCATGCTGCAACTGTCGCTGCTGGCTTAGCAACACAGAAAATGAAGCCGTTTCTTGCTATTTATTCAACATTTCTTCAACGTGCCTATGATCAGGTTGTGCATGATATTTGCCGGCAGAATTTAAATGTCTTTATTGGAATTGACCGTGCTGGCTTAGTTGGTGCTGATGGTGAAACACATCAAGGTGTTTTTGATATTGCCTTTTTGAGACATGTGCCAAATCTTGTTTTGATGATGCCTAAGGATGAAAATGAAGGCCAGCATATGGTTTATACTGCTGTAAACTACGATGATGGCCCGATAGCTTTGAGATTTCCACGCGGAAATGGATTGGGTGTACCAATGGATACAAGCTTTCACAAAATTCCGATTGGGACTTGGGAAGTGCTTAAGAATGGTACAGATGCTGCCATTCTCACATTCGGTACAACGATTCCAATGGCATTAAAAGCAGCTGCTATTCTAGAGAAACAAGGCCAATCTATAAAGGTAATCAATGCAAGATTTATTAAACCTTTAGATGAAAAAATGCTTCTCGAATTATTTAAAGATCATATGCCGATTTTAACGATTGAAGAGGCAGTTCTTCAAGGCGGTTTTGGGAGTACGGTACTTGAATTTGCCCATGAAAACGGCTTTCATCATATAGAAATTGACCGGATGGGTATTCCAGACCGTTTCATCGAGCATGGCAGCGTTGATAAGCTATTAGAAGAAATCGGAATGACTACGGGTGATGTAGTCGATCGAATAAATAATCTTGCAAGAAAGAAACAGAAAAGGGCTTAAGGAATGAAAGCAAAGAAGGAACGCTTAGATATTTTATTAGTTGAAAGAGGCTTAGCTGAGACGAGGGAGAAGGCAAAACGAACGATAATGGCTGGACTTGTATTTAGTAATGAAACTCGTCTCGACAAGCCGGGAGAAAAGGTAAGCAGCGATATTCCGCTAAGAGTAAAGGGAAAAGTCATGCCGTATGTTAGCAGAGGAGGGCTAAAGCTTGAAAAAGCATTAAAAATATTTGATCTTGAAGTGAAGGACAAAATTCTTCTTGATATCGGTGCATCAACTGGCGGATTTACTGATTGTGCTTTACAAAATGGGGCGAAAATGTCTTATGCCCTTGATGTCGGATACAATCAGCTCGCTTGGAAGTTAAGACAGGATGAACGTGTTGTTGTTATGGAGCGAACTAATTTCCGTTATGTAACACCAGCCGATCTTCAAGAAGGAATGCCAACCTTCGCTTCCATTGATGTTTCATTTATCTCTTTAAAGCTTATCCTTCCTGTATTAAAGACCCTATTAGTTTCAGGCAGTGATGTAGTGGCGCTCGTTAAGCCTCAGTTTGAGGCAGGACGCGAACAGGTTGGAAAAAAAGGGATTGTACGTGATGCCAAGGTCCATGTACAGGTTTTAGAATCAATGATTTCCTTTGCCCTAAATCTGGGATTCGATGTAAAAAATCTATCGTTTTCTCCTATAACTGGCGGTGATGGGAATATTGAATTCCTGCTGCACCTTTATTGGACAGGTCAGAAGGAAATCGGTGAAAATATTTTAAATTTTGAAGCTCAGGCAGTAGTGAATGAAGCCCATACAGAACTTAAGACAAAGCAAAATGAAGAGGATTAGGCTGCTGCTTATTCCTCTTCATTTTATTTATGTATGTCGAAACGACTAATAATATCATGAAAAACAAAGAAAAATTGTACTTTATAGGGAAAATCAGCTAACATATAATTAGATTTTATTCTTTTATTTACAACTATTTTGAAGTTTGTTATAAAATTTAGGCGCATAGCGTTTTTCATAATTGGGGTGAGTATATGACAAAGGGTCAACGTCATATTAAAATTCGGGAGATTATTGCAAATAATGATATTGAGACACAGGATGATCTTGTAGATGAGTTAAAAAATGCCGGATACAATGTAACACAAGCAACAGTATCACGAGATATTAAAGAACTTCATCTTGTAAAAGTTCCTCTGCAAGATGGCAGATATAAAT
The DNA here is from genome assembly GCF_036962035.1 of Bacillus sp. JJ1773. Lineage (NCBI taxonomy): Bacteria > Bacillati > Bacillota > Bacilli > Caryophanales > Bacillaceae > Bacillus > Bacillus sp. JJ1773. Next base: position 134,103 of record NZ_JBALNX010000049.1, on the reverse strand, counting down.
ATAGCCTTCCTGCTGATCAGCGATTCAATCCTTTACAAAAATTAAGACGTAACCTAATGGATGCATTTGTCCGGATAGATTCAGCAGGAAACCTGCTCGTAATGAAAACCCTGCCTGGAAATGCGATGGCGATAGGGGCGCTTATTGATAATTTGGATTGGGAAGAGATAATGGGGACTATTTGCGGCGATGATACGTGCTTAATTATTTGCAGAACACCTGAGCAAACTGAAGCTATCACAAATCGTTTTCTAGAAATGCTGTAATGGGGATGATTTCATTTGTTAACTGAATTATCAATTAGAAACTTTGCTATTATTGAAGCCCTTTCGATCTCATTTGACAAGGGCTTAACTGTATTAAGCGGAGAAACAGGTGCTGGTAAGTCAATTATCATTGATGCGATACACTTACTCGTTGGAGGAAGAGGATCAGCTGAATTTGTAAGGCATGGAGAGGAAAAGGCAGAAATAGAAGGTCTTTTTCAGTTTGAAGATCCCAATCATCCTATTTGCAAAAAGGCTTATGAATTTGGCATTGAGCTTGAAGATGGAATGATTGTACTTAGAAGAGATATTTCGAAATCAGGAAAAAGTGTATGCAGAATCAATGGCAAGCTTGTCACAATTTCGATTTTAAGGGAAATTGGAAGTACATTGATTGATATTCATGGGCAGCATGAGCATCAGGAATTGATGGACGAAATAAAGCATATCAGTCTTCTTGACCAATTTGGCGGCAGGAAGATAAGCTCTGCACTTTTAGAATACCAGCAAGTTTATCATAAGTATGAGCAAAAATTAAAATCATTAAAAACATTAAGTGAAAATGATCAGCAGATGGCCCATCGGCTAGATTTAATACAGTTTCAATATGATGAAATTCTTAAAGCGAATTTAAAGCTAAATGAAGATGAAGAGCTTTTCGAAGAGCGCAAAAAGCTTAGTAACTTCGAACGGATTTATGATTCCTTACAGGCAGGATATGCTGGTCTTCAAGGGGAACAAAGAGGACTCGATTGGATTGGTCTTGTTATGGGGCATGTTGAAGATGCTGCGGAAGTTGATTCTGCCTATAAGGAACTTGCTGAATCTGTGTCGAATAGCTTTTATCAGCTTGAGGATGCCATGAGAAGTCTTCGGAATGAGCTTGATTTTCTGGAATACGACCCTAGAAGACTTGCCGAAATCGAAGACCGGCTTAATGAGATTCAACAATTAAAACGAAAGTACGGGAAGACAATTGTTGAAATTCTTGAATATGCCTCAAAAATTGAAGAAGAAATAGAAACATTGCAAAATAAAGAAACACATATCGGAAAGTTAGAAAAAGAAATTTCCTCATTGCGAAAGGATCTTACAGTTGAAGCAGAAGAATTATCAAATTTAAGGAAAAACACGGCTAAAACTTTAATAAAATTAATACATAAAGAATTAAAAGAGCTTTATATGGACAAGACTGTATTTGAAGTGAAATTTGAAGCAGATATGGAGAACTTTACAAAAAATGGATTTGATAAAGTTGAATTTTACTTATCGACTAATCCAGGGGAACCATCAAAACCCCTCTCCAAAATTGCATCAGGTGGAGAATTATCTAGAATTATGCTTGCGCTAAAAAGTATTTTTTCAAAGCATCAAGGGGTTACTTCTATTATTTTCGATGAAGTGGATACGGGAGTGAGTGGCAGGGTTGCACAAGCGATTGCAGAAAAGATTCACCATGTTGCCATTAATTCGCAAGTGTTGTGCATCTCCCATTTACCGCAAGTAGCTGCAATGGCAGATACTCATTTGTATATCGCAAAAAATATTAAAGATGGCCGGACGAAAACAACGGTTAAAGCTTTAAATGAAGCAGAAAAAATTAAAGAAATTGGCCGGATGATATCAGGAGTCGAAATTACCGATTTAACGAAAGAGCATGCTAAAGAGCTTCTTCAGCTTGCAAACAAAATTAAGGTGTAGAAGAAAAAATACATGAAAAGCTATCCAAAGCAGGATAGCTTTTTTTATCGCCATATCAGTTATAAATGCGCGCTTTACAGGCAAAATTATAGATGTAGCCATTTGACGTTGTGGATTAGAAGCGAGGAGAGTGAAAGTTTTGATAACAGAAGTTTTAAGAAAAATAATTGGTGGAATTCTCCTTGTTTCATTAATTGCAATTGGATTTTCCAAACCCATTCAAAAATATTTAGAAATTCCAACTTCAATCACTCTTTTTGAGGGCCAGCATATTGATCTGGCTAAAACAGAAATGGTAACGGCAACTATGTCTACAGATTCAAGTATTGCACTTAAACAGGACAATCATTCAGTTTCCCTAAAAGCAAAAAAACGCGGGGAAAATGAAATGTTTTTAGAATTAGCAGGTTTTCCGATTAAAAAGGTCGATGTAAATGTACTAAAGGATTTTAAAGTGATCCCAGGTGGACAGTCTATCGGTGTCAAACTAAATACCGTTGGTGTCTTAGTAGTGGGACACCATCAAATAAATACAGTAAACGGAAAATCCTCTCCTGGAGAAATAGCAGGAATCAAAGTGGGAGACATAATCACTAAAATAAACGGCAAAAATATTGAAAAAATGTCTGATGTTGCCCCTTTTGTCCAGCAAGCAGGGAAATCCGGTAAGCCCCTTACGATAGGTGTGAATAGAGAAAATAATCATTTTACAACTGAATTAACCCCCTTAAAAGAAAAAGGAGAGGGTTCCTTTAAGCTTGGATTATATATTCGCGACTCAGCTGCTGGAATCGGAACAATGACGTTTTATCATCCAGAATCTAGGAAATATGGAGCTTTAGGCCATGTTATTTCCGATATGGATACGAAAAAACCAATTGTTGTTGATGATGGTCAAATTGTTCGCTCCACAGTCACCTCTATTGAGAAAGGGAGCAATGGCAATCCTGGAGAAAAACTAGCTCGTTTTTCAGAGGATAAAGAAGTAATCGGAAATATTGTCAGAAATAGTCCTTTTGGAATCTTTGGGGAACTTAATCAGGACATAAAGAATGGCATCTTGGATAAGCCGATGCCGATTGCATTATCTCATCAAGTAAAGGAAGGTCCGGCAAAAATATTAACAGTTGTTGAAAATGATGAGGTAAATTTATTTGATATTGAAATTGTCAGCACGATTCCGCAAAAATTCCCTGCGACAAAAGGAATGGTTATAAAAGTAACGGATCCAAAGCTTTTAGCAAAAACGGGAGGAATTGTTCAAGGAATGAGCGGAAGTCCCATCATCCAAAATGATAAAGTGATTGGGGCAGTAACACATGTTTTTGTAAATGATCCGACGAGCGGATATGGTGTTCATATTGAGTGGATGCTTAATGAAGCAGAAATTGATATATATGAGAAACAAAAAGAAAAAGCATCATAATCTAAAGACGGGGATCCCCCCGTCTCTTTTTTAGCCTAAAAAAGCATTTAATCGAAAATAATTACATATGCTATAATAGATATAAAGATTTTTCGACAAAACTTTGTTGAAATTCTAATCAATTATCGAAAACGGTCGAATAATAAAGAAAACAAAAGAAAACTAATGATTTTCACCTATTTTTGAGAATTTTTAAAAAAACTAAAGGATTTTCAGTTGCATTGTCGAATTTCTCATTTAGAATAAGAATAGATAATAAAGAGACCATTATGGATCGAGGAGGAAAGAATACGTGAAGAAAATTAAGGTTTGTGTTGTCGATGACAATAGAGAGCTTGTCGGACTTTTAGAAGAATATATATCAACTCAAGAAGATATGGAAGTTGTGGGTGTCGGTCATAATGGACAGGAATGCCTGGACATTTTAGAGCATGAAGATCCTGATGTTCTTATTTTAGATATTATTATGCCTCATTTAGATGGTTTAGCGGTTCTTGGAAAGATGCGAGAAATGAAAAAGGCTAACTTGCCAAATGTGATTATGCTTACTGCTTTCGGACAGGAGGACGTGACAAAGAAAGCAGTAGATTTAGGGGCTTCCTATTTTATTCTGAAGCCATTTGATATGGAGAATCTGGCTAGCCATATACGTCAAGTAAGTGGAAAAGCAAATCCAGTCATTAGAAAGCCTTCATCGACAGCTTATCGATCAACAATTGAAGCAAAACCGAAAAATCTTGATGCGAGCATTACGAGTATTATTCATGAAATAGGTGTGCCGGCACATATTAAAGGTTATATGTATCTTCGTGAAGCGATTTCCATGGTCTATAATGATATTGAGCTTCTCGGTTCAATAACAAAGGTTCTTTACCCAGATATTGCGAAAAAATACAATACGACAGCAAGCCGAGTTGAACGGGCTATTCGTCATGCCATTGAAGTAGCATGGAGCAGGGGGAATATAGATTCAATTTCTTCCCTATTTGGTTACACTGTTTCTATGTCTAAAGCAAAGCCAACCAATTCAGAGTTCATTGCGATGGTAGCAGATAAATTAAGGCTGGAGCATAAGGCTTCCTGAAAGAGTTAGGAATTTTAGTAAATTGAAAAAGCGTTCTCTTTCTGGAGAGCGCTTTTCTAATGGGGAGTAATGATCATGACATTAATTTTTGCTCATAGAGGATATTCCGCCTTGTATCCTGAAAACACGATGAAGGCATTTAGGGAAGCAGAAAAAGCAGGTGCAGACGGGATCGAACTGGATGTTCAGCTAACGAGGGACGGCGAAATAGTTGTTATCCATGATGAAAAAGTAGATCGGACAACAAATGGAAAAGGCTATGTAAAAGATTATACATATAGAGATTTAAGAAAACTTGACGCAAGCAGTCAGAAAAAAAGGCTTTTCTCGCAAATGGAGCCAATTCCGTCTTTAATTGAAGTTTTAGAATGGATGAAGACAAATCACATCATTTGTAATATTGAACTGAAAAATGGGGTTTTTCCATATGAAGGGATGGAAGAAAAGGTCATTAGCCTTATTCGTGCATATGATTTAGCAGATCGTGTCATCCTTTCATCATTCAATCACTACAGCATTGTTTATTGCTACCACCTAGCCCCGGAGATAGAAACAGCACCATTGTTTTCTGAAGGCCTCTATATGCCTTGGATTTATGCAGAATCCATTGGTTCCAAAAGTATCCATCCTAAATATACAATCGCCAAATCAGAGCTTATAAAGGCATCAGAAGAGTATGGCATTGCGGTTAGGCCTTATACTGTTAATAAGGAAAAAGAAATGCACCGATTATTTTCTGTTGACTGTTCAGCTTTTATTACGGATGATCCTCTTCTAGCAAAGATTATTAGAAAAATGTATGAATAAAAAAGAGGACGACTTTGAGTCATCCTCTTTCATTTTTCCTTTGGAAACGCGGCTGTACCTTATTTTTCTTTCGGTCGCGGTGAAGAATAAATCCGGCAATAAAGCCAAGTCCGACTAGGAAGAAAAGCAGCCCTGATAGAAATTGCACCCATAAATATGGAAAAGGATTTTGTAAAATTCCAAAAACCATGTCTCTCATTAATTTTATTCCATAGGCAGCGAAAAGGCCTGGTATGAGCATAATTATTAAAGCGATTAATCTAACCATCTGAAAAATCCCTTCGTTTCATAAATACTACATAATACACCGTTCATAAAAATAATAAATCAATAGGGAAATTTGTCAAGCTATTCAGCCTTAAGATACCTTTATACAAATAAGTGCGACCGTTTTTATTTGGCTTGGCTGACTTTCTAGGATAAAATAAACTTGTATGAAATAACTTGCAATAAAAAGGCTGGAATTAATGAAATAAATTTCAATCTAGAGGGTGGTCGCATACGATGCAAACCGTAATGATTGTAGGTGCGGGAAAAGGCGGATCAGCAATCTTAAAAATTATGAAAGAAACGGCGATGTTAAAAGTAATAGCTGTTGTGGACCACAATATTCATGCACCTGGACTCATAATTGCGAAAGAAGAAGGAATACCCACTGGCACTGACTGGCGGAAGTTTATTTTGCAGGATATTGATATAATCGTTGAAGTGACAGGCAATAAAGATGTGTTTATTGGACTAAGAGAAGCGAAAAGAAAAGATTCAGTTCTTATACCAGGCAGTGTTGCTGCCTTGATTGCAAATCTAATTGAAGAAAAAGAAGATTTAATAACAAGTATAGAAAACGAAAAGTATAAGCATGATCTCATTTTCAATTCTACTGGTGATGGCATGATTGTCATTAATAAACATTGTGAAATTATTTTTTTTAATAAAAGTGCCGAAAGAATGACAGGAACAAATAGGAAGGAAGCCATCGGAAAGCATATTCTTGAGGTGATTTCTAACAGTGAATTACCAAGAGTATTAGAAACAAGACGTACATATGCTAATCAAGAGTTAGTCCTAAATAATGGTGTGAAAATTATTACGACAAGAATCCCGATGGTTGGGGAGAATAATGAGCTTATAGGCGCCTTTGCGGTGTTCAAGGATATTACCGAAGTGATGAACCTTGCCGAGGAAATCACAAATTTAAAAGAAATCCAAACGATGCTTCAGGCTATTATTCATTCAAGTGACGAAGCCATTTCTGTTGTAGATGAAAATGGCCGAGGATTATTAATAAATCCAGCCTATTCTAGAATCACTGGTCTCAGAGAGGATGAGGTTATTGGGAAACCGGCAACCGCAGATATTTCTGAGGGTGAGAGTGTACATATGAAGGTCCTTCAAACACGAAGAGCAGTTAGAGGGGTTGCGATGCGAGTCGGACCTAATAAGAAAGAGGTTATCGTTAATGTAGCTCCTGTCATAGTCGATGGGAAATTAAAAGGCAGTGTTGGTGTCATTCATGATGTCTCAGAAATCAAAACATTAAATAGAGAATTAAATCATGCACGGCAAATCATTCGAAATCTTGAAGCGAAATATTCATTTGATGATATTATTGGCAAATCTGAAGAGATGACCATTGCGATTGAGCAGGCTCGGCTTGGGGCAAAAACTCCTGCAACTGTATTATTAAGAGGGGAATCTGGCACAGGGAAAGAATTGTTTGCTCACGCTATTCATAATGGAAGTGATCGTAAATACAATAAATTCATTCGGGTTAATTGTGCAGCTCTTTCTGAAACTTTATTAGAAAGTGAGCTATTCGGATATGAAGAAGGCGCATTTTCAGGAGCGAAAAGGGGAGGAAAGAGAGGTCTTTTTGAAGAGGCCAACAATGGCAGTATTTTCTTAGATGAAATCGGTGAGTTATCAGCGAATACACAGGCTAAACTACTAAGGGTTTTACAGGAAAAAGAGATTACTCGTGTAGGTGGAACAAAGCCTATACAAATCAATGTTAGAGTGATTGCTGCGACAAATGTAAATTTAGAAAAAGGAATTGCAAATGGAACTTTTAGGGAAGACTTATATTATCGTTTGAATCGAATGCCCATTCATATACCGCCGCTGAGAAAAAGAAAGGAAGATATTCCGTTGCTTTGTAATCGTTTGATCCAGAAAATCAATCAGGAATATGGACGGAATGTAGAAAAAATAACTCAATCGGCATTGCATAAATTAATGTTGTATGATTGGCCTGGAAATGTAAGAGAGCTAGATAATATTCTCGGAAGAGCTATTATTTTCATGAGTTATAATGAAAATGTTTTGGATGAAGCTCATGTCCCGGAATTAATAAAAATAAACGAAAAAACCCAAAACGAAATTGAACGAGATGAAACAATTCCAAATCTCACATTAAATCAGCTGCTCGAACAGTATGAGAAAGAGCTAATATTGCAAACCTTAAAAAAATCTGCCGGAAACAAAACCATTTCCGCTAAATCCCTCGGTTTATCAGTAAGAAATTTATACTATAAGCTTGAGAAGTATGGGATTGCAAATAATAGCGTGCAATAATTTTCATGATGTGCAATTTTTTTCATACTTAATAAACCGTAAATAAAGCGTTTTCATAATGATTTCGTTTGGCACAATTCTTGCAGAATAATAAAATGGCTGTTGCAGTCATTGTGTTAATTTCAATTTGAACTAGCTAGTCTAGGTCAAATTGCAATAAACAAGCATTATTCGCTTTGGAGTAAAGGGGTTGAGAACTAGATGGATTTGGATTCGCTTATAGAGAGAGCAACCCAATTTCAAATGAAAACAGTAGCCGTTGCTGCAGCAGAGGATCATGAAGTGATCGAGGCAGTTTCTGAAGCAGTTAAACGAAATTTAGCAAATTTTTTATTGTACGGTGATAAGGAACAAATTTTAAAAATCGTCAATAAGCATGAAAACCTTGCCTCAAGTAAAAATATCCAAATCATTCATACGTTATCAAATGGATTAGCAGCAGAAAATGCTGTAAAGGCTGTAAAATTAAATGAAGCGGATGTTTTAATGAAGGGAAATGTGCCAACTGCAACTATTTTAAAAGCCGTCTTGAATAAAGAGTATGGTTTAAGGACTGGAAGTGTCTTATCTCACGTAAGTGTATTTGAAGTTCCAAGCTATGACAAATTTATTATAATTACTGATGCTGCCATGAATATTTCCCCCGATTTAGATCAGAAGGCACAGATTCTTAAAAATGCGATCGGAATAGCGCGGAGCATTGGGATTAACAAACCGCTTGTTGCACCGATTGCAGCAGTGGAAGTGATAAATCCGGCTATGCAGGCTACTCTTGATGCAGCAGCCTTAACCTTAATGAACAAGCGAGGGCAGCTGACAGATTGTATTGTTGATGGACCATTAGCTTTAGATAATGCCATTTCTATATCTGCTGCCGAACATAAAGGAATAAAGAGCGATGTAGCTGGAAGAGCGGATATATTATTAGTTCCAACGATTGAGGTTGGGAATGCACTTTATAAATCATTGATTTATTTTGCCAAAGCAAAGGTTGGTGCTGTTATAGCAGGTGCAAAGGCGCCAATTGTCTTAACATCCAGGGCAGATACAGCCGAAAGCAAGCTTTATTCCTTAGCATTGGCTATATGCTCGGCCAATTAAATATAAATCTCAAACTAGAACTTAACAAATGTTTATTGTTCTTACAAAAAAGCAAACTATCTTAGGAGGAATTTCAAATGGAAATTTTCAAATATCTAGAAAAATATGATTACGAGCAAGTAGTATTCTGCCAGGACAAAACATCAGGCTTAAAGGCCATTATCGCGATCCATGATACAACATTAGGACCAGCTCTAGGTGGAACGCGTATGTGGACATATGCATCAGAAGAAGCTGCTATTGAAGATGCATTGCGTCTTGCAAAAGGAATGACTTATAAAAATGCTGCGGCTGGACTTAACCTTGGTGGAGGAAAAACTGTCATCATCGGTGATCCTAAGAAGGATAAAAACGAAGAAATGTTCCGTGCCTTTGGCCGTTATATCCAAGGGTTAAATGGCCGCTATATCACTGCTGAAGATGTCGGTACGACTGTAGCAGATATGGATCTTATTCATGAAGAAACTGATTATGTAACTGGAATTTCACCTGCATTTGGTTCATCAGGCAACCCTTCACCTGTAACAGCTTATGGGGTTTACGTTGGAATGAAGGCTGCGGCGAAAGAAGCGTTCGGATCAGATTCATTAGAAGGAAAAGTAATCGCAGTACAAGGTGTTGGAAATGTTGCGTACAGCCTATGCAAGCATCTTCATGAAGAAGGTGCTCAATTAATCGTAACAGATATAAATAAAGAAGCTGTTCAGCGTGCAGTGAATGATTTCGGTGCAAAGGCAGTTGACCCAAATGAGATTTACGGAGTCGAATGTGATATTTATGCGCCTTGTGCACTTGGTGCAACAGTGAATGATGAAACCATTCCACAATTAAAAGCAAAGGTCATTGCGGGCTCTGCAAATAATCAATTAAAAGAAGAGCGTCATGGAGATATCCTTCATGAAATGGGAATTGTTTACGCTCCAGACTATGTTATTAATGCTGGCGGAGTCATTAACGTTGCAGATGAATTATACGGCTACAATGCAGAGCGGGCATTGAAAAAGGTTGAAGGACTTTACCAAAGCATTGAAAAGGTTATTGAAATTTCAAAACGAGATCAAATTCCTACCTATAAAGCTGCTGACCGTATGGTAGAAGAAAGAATTGAAAGAATGCGCAATTCTAGGAGCCAATTCCTGCAAAATGGCCACCATATTTTAAGCCGTCGTAAATAGGTGCGTTAAAATATTTAATAATAGACTGAAGAATAGCGGATTATACTTTGCTCACCGGATTAAATTTTAGTTCGGTGAGCATAATCGCTTTTCACACGGAGGTTTCAAAGTGCAAGAACAAGAACATCGAATTCTCGTTATCAACCCTGGATCTACCTCTACGAAAATCGGAGTTTTCGATAATGACTTATCTATCTTGGAAAAAACAATACGCCATGATACAGATGAAATAAATGCTTTCGAAAATATTATTGACCAGTACGAATTCCGTAAAAATGTAATCCTCGAGACATTGGATAAAGAAGGATTTAATATTTCTAAGATTAGTGCAGTTTGCGGAAGAGGAGGCTTATTAAGACCAATTGAGGGTGGAACCTATTCTGTCAATGAGGCTATGCTAAAGGATTTGAGAGAAGGCTATGCAGGTCAGCATGCTTCTAATCTTGGAGGCATAATTGCTTATGAAATTGCTGCCTCATTAAATATTCCATCCTATATTGTTGACCCGGTTGTCGTTGATGAATTAGCTCCAATTGCGCGTATTTCCGGTTTTTCATTAATTGAAAGAAAAAGTATCTTTCATGCATTGAACCAAAAAGCCGTCGCGAGAAGAGCAGCGAAAGAAATCGGGAAAAAATATGAAGATCTAAATTTAATCGTTACTCATATGGGCGGAGGAATTACAGTCGGTGCTCATCAAAAAGGAAAAGTAATCGATGTCAACAATGGTTTACATGGGGAAGGACCATTTAGTCCTGAACGTGCAGGAACTGTTCCAGTTGGGGATTTAGTTTCTCTATGTTATTCCGGTTCCTATTATCGTGAAGAGATCATGAAAAAAATAGTCGGTCATGGTGGACTTGTTGGTTATTTAGGTACAAATGACGCGGTTAAAGTTGAACAAATGATTAAAAACGGGGATGAAAACGCAAAGCTCATATATTCCGCAATGGCCTATCAAGTAGCGAAAGAAATCGGTGCAGCCAGCACGGTGTTAAGCGGAAAGGTCGATGCCATTGTTATAACCGGCGGAATTGCGTTCGGAAATGATTTTGTGAAAGAAATAAGTGATCGAATTAATTGGATTGCAGATGTTATCGTCCATCCTGGAGAAAACGAGCTGCAGGCTTTAGCAGAAGGTGCGCTTCGTATACTTCGTGGAGAGGAAGCAGAAAAGGAATATCCAGGAATGCAAACAAGAGCTGCAGTTCATTAGAATAAGGTTGAATAGCAAATGCACATTTTGTTCTAAGTGCTAGCCCTATTCAAATAGGAGGAATAAACGTGGCAGAAGAATATGATTTAGTCATTTTAGGCGGGGGCACCGGCGGTTATGTTGCAGCGATCCGTGCTTCCCAATTAGGTTTAAAAACAGCTCTAGTTGAAAAAGGAAAACTTGGCGGAACATGCTTGCATAAAGGATGCATACCAAGTAAAGCACTGCTTAGAAGTGCAGAGGTGTACGCAACAACGAAGCGAAGTGAAGAGTTCGGTATTTCCGCAAGTAATATTGAAGTCAATTTTAGTAAAGTCCAAGAAAGAAAAAATAAAATTGTTGACCAGCTTCATAAAGGGGTTCAGCATTTGATGAAGCAAGGCAAAATTGACATTTATGAAGGAACTGGCCGTATTTTAGGTCCATCGATTTTTTCTCCTATGCCGGGAACCATTTCAGTTGAAATGAATAATGGGGACGAGAACGCCATGCTTATTCCTAAAAATGTAATTGTGGCAACAGGCTCCCGTCCAAGAACTTTACCAGGTCTTGAAATTGGCGGAAATGTCATGACTTCTGATGAAGCACTTATGATGGAAGAGATTCCAAGCTCAATCATCATTGTTGGAGGTGGAGTAATCGGAATCGAATGGGCATCCATGCTCTCTGATTTCGGGGCAGAAGTTACGGTTGTCGAATATGCGGACAGAATCATTCCTACAGAAGATAAAGAAGTATCAAGAGAAATGCAGAGATTAATGAAGAAAAAAGGTGTAAAAATCGTTACAGGTGCAAAAGTGCTTCCTGAAACTCTCAAACAAGCTGAAAGCAATGTTGCCATTTCAGCTGAAGTGAAAGGTGAGCAAAGGGAATTTACTGCTGAAAAGCTACTCGTTTCCGTTGGCCGCCAAGCAAATATTGAAGGAATTGGGCTTGAAAATACAGATATTCAAGTAGAGAAGGGCTTTATTGCAACGAATGAATTTTTCCAAACGAAAGAATCCCATATTTATGCAATTGGTGATGTGATTGGCGGACTTCAGCTTGCACATGTTGCTTCACATGAAGGAATTGTAGCCGTTGAGCATATAGCTAACGAAAATCCTCAACCGATAAATTACAGCCTTGTTTCTAAATGCATCTACAGCTCACCAGAAGCAGCAAGTGTCGGTTATACAGAAGAAGAAGCCAAAGAAATGGGCTTTAAGGTAAAAACAGGAAAGTTCTCCTTCCGGGCAATAGGGAAAGCATTAGTTTTTGGTGAAGCTGATGGGTTCGTAAAAATTATTGCAGATGAGGATACAAATGATATATTAGGTGTTCATATGATTGGGCCGCATGTAACGGATATGATCTCTGAAGCAGGTCTAGCTCGTGTCCTAGATGCTACCCCTTGGGAAGTAGCACATACGATCCACCCTCATCCAACATTATCAGAAGCAATCGGCGAGGCTGCTCTCGCAGTCGATGGAAAGGCCATTCACGGCTAAGCTGAATTATTATTTTTCATAAAGCAAACAAGGGCTTTTCAGCTCTTGATCCATACTTATTTAGGAGGTATTGAAATGGTTGAAAACCGTCATAAAGAGTTAGGTTTAAGTGATGAAACGGTATTAAATATGTATGAAACCATGCTTTTAGCCCGTCGCATTGATGAGCGGATGTGGCTATTAAACCGTGCTGGTAAAATTCCCTTCGTAATTTCATGCCAAGGTCAAGAAGCAGCACAGGTTGGAGCAGCTTTTGCACTTGATAAGGAAAAGGATTATGTTCTTCCATACTACCGGGATATGGGTGTTGTTCTTACATTCGGGATGACTCCAACAGATTTAATGCTTTCCGCTTTTGCAAAAGCGGAAGATCCAAACTCAGGCGGGCGACAAATGCCTGGACACTTTGGCCAAAAGAAAAATCGTATTGTTACGGGTTCTTCGCCTGTTACTACTCAAGTTCCTCATGCTGTAGGTGTCGCATTGGCAGGAAGAATGGAAGGAAAAGATTTAGTAACATTCGTGACATTTGGTGAAGGGTCCTCAAACCAGGGAGACTTCCATGAAGGTGCTAACTTTGCGGGAGTGCATAAGCTTCCAGTAATTTTCATGTGTGAAAATAATAAATATGCGATATCAGTTCCAATTGAAAAGCAATTAGCTTGCGAAAATGTATCTGATCGTGCGATTGGATATGGTATGCCTGGAGTTACGGTTGATGGCAATGATCCGCTTGCCGTATATAAAGCTGTTAAGGAAGCAGCTGACAGAGGAAGAAGAGGAGAAGGGCCAACCCTTGTCGAGACAGTTTCTTATCGTTTAACACCACACTCTTCTGATGATGATGACCGCAGCTATCGTTCACCTGATGAAGTGGCCAAAGCGAAGGAAAAGGATTCAATCATAACCTTTGGTGCTTATCTGAAGGAATTAGGAATTATGAATGATGCTAAAGAGAAAGAAATAAATGATCGTGTTATGGGTCAAGTTAATGAAGCGACTGATTATGCAGAAAATGCACCGTATGCAGAACCGGACCATGCACTGAAATATGTTTATGCTGAATAGTAGGGGGGAACTATAATGGCTGTAATTTCTTATATTGATGCTGTTACAATGGCAATCCGTGAAGAAATGGAGAGAGATCCGAAGGTTTTTATTTTAGGGGAAGACGTAGGCAAAAAAGGCGGCGTATTTAAAGCAACTCAAGGCTTATATGACCAATTTGGAGAGGATCGTGTCATTGATACACCGCTTGCCGAATCTGCTATTGCCGGAGTTGGAATTGGAGCGGCTATGTACGGAATGCGTCCGATAGCAGAAATGCAATTCGCTGACTTTATTATGCCCGCTGTCAACCAAATTATTTCTGAGGCGGCAAGAATTCGTTACCGCTCCAATAATGATTGGAGCTGTCCTATCGTTATTCGTGCACCTTATGGCGGAGGCGTTCATGGCGCTTTATATCATTCACAATCTGTTGAAGCCATATTTGCCAACCAGCCCGGCCTAAAAATAGTCATGCCTTCTACACCTTATGATGTGAAGGGATTATTAAAAGCAGCAATCCGTGATGAAGATCCCGTTCTTTTCTTTGAACATAAACGTGCATACCGTTTAATTAAAGGAGAAGTTCCAGATGATGATTATGTGCTGCCAATTGGGAAAGCTGACGTAAAGCGTGAAGGTGAAGATATTACTGTCATTACTTACGGATTATGTGTTCATTTCGCTCTTCAGGCAGCAGAAAGATTAGCAAAAGACGGCATCTCTGCGCACATTCTAGATTTAAGAACCGTCTATCCGCTCGATAAAGAAGCGATTATTGAAGCAGCTTCAAAAACAGGTAAAGTTTTATTATTAACAGAGGATAACAAAGAAGGAAGCATCATGAGTGAAGTTTCAGCTATTATCGCTGAAAATTGCCTCTTTGAGCTTGATGCACCGATTAAGCGTCTTGCTGGCCCTGATGTTCCTGCTATGCCATATGCTCCAACGATGGAAAAATTCTTCATGGTCAATCCAGATAAAGTTGAAAAAGCAATGAGAGAACTAGCTGAATTTTAATAGGAAAGCGCATGCGTCCAGTTTAGACGCAGATGCTAAAAATTATAGAATACAGCTAAAGTTCTGAAGCTAGAAGGAGGGCAAATTCATTGGCAATTGAACAAATTAAGATGCCTCAATTAGGTGAAAGTGTTACTGAAGGCACAATAAGTAAATGGTTAGTTTCTGTTGGAGATAAAGTAAATAAATATGACCCGCTTGCAGAAGTAATGACTGATAAAGTAAATGCAGAAGTTCCATCTTCTTTTACCGGAACAATTAAAGAATTAATTGCAGAAGAAGGTGTTGCCTATGCAGTAGGTGATGTGATTCTGACTATTGAAACAGAAGGCGGCGGTACTGCTGATGCTCCAGTTACCCCACAAGCTGAAGCTGCAGCACCTGCTGATAAGGCCGGCAACATTCCGGCTGCATCGGCTGTACCTGCTCCTTCGGCAGAAGAGGGGAACAAAGCTCGCTACTCACCTGCTGTATTAAAGCTCTCTCAAGAGCATGGCATTGATTTAAGCCTTGTAACAGGTACAGGTGCTGGCGGCCGGATTACTCGCAAAGACTTAACGAAGATTATTGAGTCAGGTAATATTCCACAAGCTAGTCAGCCTGCACAAACAGAAACTGCATCACCGCAACCAGTTGCTTCGCAAGCTGCGACACAAACTGCAGTAACTGAAAAACAAACTGCATCGGCTCCGAATGTCCCGGTTCTACCAGGGGATATAGAAATCCCTGTATCTGGTGTACGTAAGGCAATCGCAGCTAATATGCTTCGCAGCAAGCATGAAGCTCCACATGCATGGACAATGATTGAAGTCGATGTAACAAATTTAGTCGAATATCGTAATTCAATTAAGAATGAATTTAAGAAAAAAGAAGGCTTTAACCTGACATTCTTTGCTTTCTTTGTGAAAGCTGTTGCGCAAGCCTTGAAAGAATATCCACAAATTAATTCCATGTGGGCTGGCGACAAAATCATCCAAAAGAAAGATATTAATCTTTCTATCGCCGTTGCTACAGAAGATGCATTGTTTGTACCTGTTATTAAACATGCAGATGAGAAAACAATCAAAGGCATTGCACGTGAAATTAATGAGCTTGCAGCAAAGGTAAGGGCTGGAAAGCTGACTTCAGCAGAAATGTCTGGAGGAACGTTTACCGTTAACAATACAGGTTCATTTGGTTCTATTCAGTCTAATGGAATTATTAATTATCCACAGGCAGCTATTCTTCAGGTTGAATCCATTGTTAAACGCCCGGTTGTAATGAACAACGGAATGATCGCCGTTCGTGATATGGTTAACCTTTGTATGTCACTAGACCATCGTGTATTAGATGGACTTGTTTGCGGACGCTTTCTGCAGCGTGTGAAAGAAATTCTTGAAAATACATCAAAAGAAAATACATCCGTCTATTAATAAGCGGGAATGATTTCTAGGGGCTGCCAAGTAAGTTGGCGGCCCCTTTTTAAGACTAGTGGCAATTGCTTGTTTATTTTATGTGTAATAAAATATATATAAGCATACGGAGGGAGGGGAAGCTGTCGTTAAGACAGTGATGATGACAATAAAAAAGATGATGAATGAATCATTTGATACGTTTTCCCTTAGTGATTGGGAGCAAAAAGCCGAGGAAGCCTTAAAAGGGAAACCTGTAAATTCCTTAAACACAAAAACGTATGAAAATATTAAATTAAAGCCTCTCTATACAAAAGAGGATTTTGATAACGAAAAAGCCTCTCAACTTCCTGGTCAGCCTGACTACAGAAGGGGTTTCAATTCGCTTGGCTATCTTTCACAGGAATGGAAGGTTGCACAGAAAATAGTAGTGCAAGAGGGGGAAAGCCTTAGGGAAACCCTTCTTACATCGTTAGAAAAAGGCCAATCCGCCATTGCGATTAATGCCGATAAAGTTACCATTGAAGAATTTATGAGTTTAATAGAGGGCTTGTATTCTAAATTTCCTTTTTCAATTGAAATAAATGAAAAACAAATAGAATTTCTCGCAGAACTGTCGAAATTGTCTAATTGTGAAAAGATTTCAGGCTATATTGCTATGGATCCTTTAGCGGTAACGGCTTTAAATGGCACAGCAGTTAAAAAAGCTTCATACGACAAATTTGCTAATATAATCCAATCAACTAATAGCAGCATGCCAAATCTTCGGACTATCCTTGTTAATTCAAGTGTCTACAATCATGCAGGCGCCAATGCTATTCAAGAACTTGCTTTGGCATTATCAACAGGGGTTCACCATGTACAGGAGCTGCATAACCAAGGACTAAAGCTTGATACAATCTTCAGTAAAATGGTTTTTAAATTTTCCATTGGTGCAAACTTTTTCATGGAAATAGCAAAGCTTCGTGCTGCAAGACTTCTTTGGAATAAGGTAACGGAAGCATACGGGCTTAATTCTCAAGATCACAGCATGGTCATTACTGCCGAAACGGCTGCATTTACGAAAACCGTTTTTGACCCATATGTAAATATTCTAAGAGCAGGGAATGAAGCATTTGCAGCAGTCCTTGGGGGAATTCAATATCTTCATGTTAGTCCATTTAATGAACCAGAAGGAAGGTCAACACCTTTTTCTGAACGAATTGCACGCAATACTC
This sequence comes from Bacillus sp. JJ1773, assembly GCF_036962035.1. Classification (NCBI taxonomy): domain Bacteria; kingdom Bacillati; phylum Bacillota; class Bacilli; order Caryophanales; family Bacillaceae; genus Bacillus; species Bacillus sp. JJ1773. The sequence continues at coordinate 116,588 of NZ_JBALNX010000049.1, read as the reverse complement.
AATTAATCTTAAAACATGAAGCTCATTTAGAAAAAGTGATCGATCCAGCTGGGGGCTCCTGGTATATTGAAAGTTTAACAGAAGAGCTTGCCGAAAAAGCTTGGGCATTATTTCAGGAAATAGAAGATCAAGATGGAATTGAGAAATGTTTGGCGTCTGGCTGGGTAAAAGCTCAAATTGCTGAAGTCCTGGCTAAAAGAAGCGAGGATATTTTCACAAGAAAGAAAAGTGTAATTGGAACGAATGTTTACGCAAACCTAAGTGACTCTCCGCTACAGTTAAATGAAAGCGCTAACGCTAATCAAGTGGGCATTCCTCAAGTCCGATTATCAGAGCCATTTGAACAACTGCGCAAACTGGCGGAAAGAATAGGGAAAGCAGGGAACAAGCCGGCAGCTGGATTAATTTGTTTAGGGGAGTTAAAGGCCCACAAAGCAAGAACGGATTTTATAATTGGTTTCCTTGCCCCGGGCGGGGTTCACGTATACGAAAGTTCGAATATGGTTGAGTCAGAAAAAGCTGTGCAATTCGTGATAAAGTCTAATCTAAAACACTATGTTATTTGCGGATCGGACAAACAGTATGACGAATCGGGAATTGAAATTATTAGCTTAATAAAAGAAAAGCGGCCCGATGTGAAGCTTTATCTTGCCGGACTTCCGGATGCAGATAAACAGGAGCAATATAGGCTAGCCGGGGTCGATCAATTTATTCACCTTCGCAGTAATTGTTTTGAAATCCTATCTACTCTGTTAAGCGAAATGGAGGTGGCAAGCAATGAATAAAAAGCCAGATTTTAAAAGCATTCCTCTTTTTGACGGGCAGAAGCCATCTAAGGAAGAGTGGATTAAGAAAGCAGAAGCAGAAATTAATGCTTCGATTGATGATCTTCTTTTTGAAACGAATGAACAGATAGCTATAAAACCTCTATATATAGAGGATGATCTTAAAGGCTTGCAGCATATGGATGGTGCACCTGGTTTGCCTCCATATACCCGTGGGCCTTATCCGACCATGTATGTAAACCGTCCATGGACAGTCCGTCAATATGCTGGATTTTCAACAGCTGAGGAAAGTAATGCTTTTTACCGAAGAAACCTGGCAATGGGGCAAAAGGGGCTATCAGTTGCTTTCGACCTTGCTACACATCGAGGCTATGATTCTGATCATCCGAGAGTTGTTGGAGATGTTGGAAAAGCTGGAGTAGCGATAGATTCTATCCTAGATATGAAAACGCTTTTCGAAGGAATCCCTTTAGATCAAATGTCTGTATCCATGACAATGAATGGTGCAGTTCTTCCGATCATGGCTTTCTATATTGTAACGGCAGAAGAGCAAGGTGTCAGCCAGGACAAATTATCAGGCACAATTCAAAATGATATATTAAAAGAATATATGGTAAGAAATACGTATATTTATCCCCCGGAAATGTCAATGAAAATTATTGCTGATATTTTCCAATATACTTCTAAATATATGCCAAAGTTTAATAGCATCAGTATTTCCGGCTATCATATGCAGGAGGCGGGAGCACCGGCAGATATTGAGCTAGCCTATACACTTGCTGATGGCCTGGAGTATGTTAGAACGGGATTAAAGGCTGGAATAGATGTCGATTCTTTTGCTCCAAGACTATCGTTTTTCTGGGCAATCGGCATGAATTACTTTATGGAAGTCGCCAAAATGCGTGCAGCCCGGTTTATTTGGGCAAAGATGATGAAAACCTTTGAGCCGAAAAATGCAAAATCGATGGCGCTTAGAACTCACTCTCAGACTTCGGGCTGGAGTTTAACCGAGCAGGATCCATTTAATAATGTAACGAGAACATTAATTGAAGCACATGCTGCGGCAATGGGGCACACACAGTCACTTCATACAAATGCTTTAGATGAAGCCATTGCATTACCAACCGATTTTTCCGCACGGATTGCAAGAAATACACAGCTTTATCTGCAGGAGGAAACGGGGATAACAAATGTAATTGATCCATGGGCAGGTTCCTATTATGTTGAAGCCCTAACAGATGAACTAATCAAACGGGCTTGGGAGCATATTGAAGAAATTGAAAATCTTGGCGGAATGGCAAAGGCTATTGAAACAGGACTGCCAAAAATGAAAATTGAAGAGGCGGCTGCACGCAGGCAAGCACAGATTGACTCTGGGAAAGAAACGATTATCGGTGTAAATAAATACCGGCTTGAACAAGAAGAGCCCATTGAGATTTTGGATATTGACAATACCGCAGTCCGCTTAAAGCAAATCGAAAAACTAGAAAATTTAAAGTCTGCTCGTGATGAGGAGAAGGTCATTCTGGCACTTGAAGCGATAACGCAGGCTGCTGAAACAGGGAATGGCAATTTGCTGGTGCTAGCTGTTCAAGCGGCAAGAGCTCGGGCAACACTTGGTGAAATTTCCTATGCGATCGAAAAGGTGGCTAACCGTCATAAAGCGATCATTCGATCAATTAGCGGTGTTTATAGTTCTGCATTTTCTAATGAAGAAGAAATTGCAGAAGTGAAGACGATGACGGATGACTTCCTGGAAAATGAAGGAAGAAGACCGCGAATTCTCATAGCCAAAATGGGACAGGACGGACATGATCGTGGAGCAAAAGTCATTGCAACAGCATTTGCGGATTTAGGCTTTGATGTAGATATTGGCCCATTATTCCAGACACCTGATGAAACAGCAAAACAGGCAGTTGAAAATGATGTTCATGTTATCGGCATTAGTTCATTGGCTGCAGGCCATAAAACACTACTTCCTCAGTTGATTGATGAGCTTAAAAAGCTTGGCAGGGAAGATATTCTAGTCGTCATTGGCGGGGTTATTCCAGCTCAAGACTATCAATACTTATATGAACAAGGTGCAGCAGCTATATTTGGACCCGGTACAGTTATTCCTGTGGCAGCGCAAAAAGTCATTCGTGAGATTTATAGCCGGCTAGGGTACGAGGAAGTAGCAAATGGATAAGGAGAAAAAACCTGAATGGTTTGATGGCGCAAACCCTGACAGCTTTACAAGTGTAGTAAAGAAGGGGGTAGAATTGCCGCAGGAGGGCTATGGATTTACAAAGAATACTAGATTTAAAAAGAAGAATAAGCTTGAACTTAATAATGATGAATTAGCCGCTGGCATTCTTGAAGGAAGCCGCTCCATACTTGCACGTGCCATAACTTTAATTGAAAGTAATGCGGAGCACCATTTTCGTAAAGCTCAGGAGCTTTTGCAGCAGCTCCTCCCGTATTCGGGGAGAGCTCTTCGAATTGGGATAACCGGTGTTCCAGGGGCAGGAAAGAGTACCTTTATTGAAGCTTTCGGATCTTATTTATGTGATTTAGGCTTGAAGGTGGCGGTTCTTGCCATCGATCCGAGCTCAAAAATCAGCGGAGGAAGCATTCTTGGTGATAAAACGAGAATGGAGCACCTCTCTCGGAATCCAAGAGCCTATATTCGCCCTTCCCCATCTGCCGGCAAGCTCGGGGGTGTTCACAGAAAAACGAGAGAAACGATGCTGATTTGTGAGGCGGCTGGCTTTGATGTCATCCTTATTGAAACAGTTGGTGTTGGACAAAGCGAAGTGATTGTCAGAGATATGGTCGACTTTTTTATGCTTTTGACATTAACTGGGGCAGGGGATGAGCTTCAGGGGATGAAAAAAGGAATTATGGAACTGGCAGATGCGGTTGTCGTTAATAAAGCGGATGGACAAAATAAAAAGCTCGCATTAAAAACAAAATCCGAATATAGCCGAATCCTCCATTTTCTGCAGCCCGCAACAAAAGGCTGGGAAACAAAAGCTTTTACTTGTTCGGCCAAGTACAATGAAGGAATGGAGGAAATCTGGGATTCAATTAAAACCTTTGAACAGCATACGAAAGTATCAGGTGTTTTTGCTGAACGAAGAAGAGTGCAGACAAAGGAATGGATTTATTCTATGATCATAGATCAGCTGCAATTCAGCTTTTTCTATCATCAGGATGTCAAGCAGCTGCTGCCAAAGATGGAAAACGAAGTCATTGCTGGGAATCGTACTGTCACTTCGGCAGTGGGAGAATTATTTGAGGCATACATGAAAAATTTGTAAATGGAAGCTGTCCATCATGCAGTTGCATTGAAAAGTATGTTTAATTATTGGTATGATGTAAGTATGGCATACTTTTGAAATAAGGAGGAACAATTTATATGAATATGGATTTTAATTTATTTATGACGGATGTCGTTAATCAAGCACGTAAAGAAATCGTGGCTGCTGGCTATGAAGAGCTAAAAACACCAGACGAGGTGGGAGAAGCTCTGAAAAAATCAGGAACTACTCTAGTAATGGTTAATTCTGTTTGCGGCTGTGCCGGTGGAATTGCACGACCAGCAGCAGCACACTCCGTTCACTATGATAAGCGCCCTGATCATTTAGTTTCTGTATTTGCCGGACAGGATAAAGAGGCCACTGCGGCTGCACGAGAGTATTTTACAGGATATCCGCCATCATCACCCTCTTTCGCATTACTAAAAGATGGAAAACTGGTTACAATGATTGAACGTCATGAAATCGAAGGACACGAACCAATGGCTGTCGTTCAAAAACTGCAAAATGCTTTTGAACAATATTGTGAAGACCTGTAAAAGTCCCTTTTTAGGGGCTTTTTCTTTTGTTTGTTCATATTATTAAAATCCAATATTTTTTATATTTATGCAACGAAATATTAATAGGCTGCTATTTATTTTTAAAAGAATATTTGTCAGAATAGTGAAATAGTATAGATCAAAAAAATATATTGCATAATTATTAACATGTGTTAAAATACATTTAGTTGAATAAATATTAATTTTTAAAAGAGTACTTGAAAATTAATAGACAATCAACGATAATATATTTCAATAATAATAATTTTCAGAAACATATAGGAGGAAATGAATATGAAAAAAATAGTTTCTTATTTTTTTGTTAGTATTCTATTAATGGGCTTACTTGCTGCATGTGGAACAAGTGAAGAGCCTTCAGCAAATGGATCAGAGAAAAAGGAATCTGACAAGAAGACATTAATCATGGGGACATCAGGAGATTATGCTCCGTTTGAATACATCGATACAGCTAAAGGCGATGACATTATTGGAGTCGATATTGATATTGCAAAAGCTGTAACAGAAAAATTAGGTTATGAATTTGAAGTTCGTGATATGGATTTTGGCGGTTTAATTCAAGCTCTGCAATCTGGTCAAGTTGATTTCGTTATGGCAGCGATGTCTGCAACAGAAGAAAGAAAGAAAAGTGTAGATTTTAGTGAAATATACTATACATCAAAGCATATGATAGTTTCTAAAAAAGATAGTGGAATTACGAAGGTAGAGGATCTTAAAGGCAAAAAGATTGGTGCTCAATTAGGATCCATTCAAGAAGAGAAAGCTAAAGAGTTAGCTGAAACAGTGGAAATGTCTGTGGAAAACCGCAACCGTATTCCTGAATTGATTCAAGAAATTAAAGCTGGCCGTTTAGATGCAGCAATTATTGAAGATACAGTTGCTAAAGGTTACTTAGATAATAACGCTGACATCGAAGGGTTTACTGTTGAAGATGCAGATGGCGGATATGCAATTGCATTGCCTAAAAACAGCGAGCTAACAGCAGAATTTAACAATGTATTAAAAGAAATGATTGATAATGGCGAAGTAGATGCGATTATTAAAAAATGGTTTGAAGAGAAATAATATGGCTTAAGTGGCGATAAACGTTCAGAAGTAATCGGGCTTCTGAACGTTTTTGCCCTTTTGGTTTAGCTGATTGAGAGAGGACTGAGCATTCGGATGAATTTTGATTTTTCTTCCATTCTCCCTTCCCTTCCATATATTTTAAAGGGAATAACCGTAACACTCCAAATAGTAGGTTTAGCTGCATTATTAGGGTTTGTTCTAGGAATTATATTATCACTTTTTAAGATTAGCTCCATTAAACCGCTGTTATGGTTTGCAGATCTATATACTTCTATTTTCCGTGGTACGCCTTTAGTGCTGCAATTAATGATTATTTACTTTGGATCACCGCAAATTTTTGGTTATCAAATTGAACCATATTTTGCCGCTGTTCTAGCATTTGGGATGAATTCTGCTGCCTATATTTCCGAAATTATTCGGGCAGGGATTCTTGCTGTTGATAAAGGACAAAGCGAGGCAGCGAAAGCACTTGGAGTCCCATACAGCAAGATGATGCTGAATATCATTTTACCGCAGGCTTTAAAGAACATTTTGCCAGCACTTATGAATGAATTTATTACTCTAACAAAGGAATCTGCTATTGTAACAACGATTGGCGTAATGGATATTATGCGCAGGGCTTATCAGGTCGGTGCCGACAAGTTCCGCTTTATTGAACCATTGCTATTAGCTGGTCTCATTTACTATTTAATGGTTATTACTTTAACATTCCTTGGAAAAGCAGTCGAAAGGAGGATGAGACGCAGTGATTAAGGTTGAAAATTTATATAAACAGTTCGGTAAGCTTGAAGTGCTGAAGGGAATTTCAACGACCATAAAGGATGGGGAAGTTGTGGCCATTATTGGCCCATCAGGCTCTGGAAAATCAACTTTTCTTCGCTGTATTAATTTTCTGGAGAAGCCAACTGCTGGTCAGATTTGGATCGGTGATCAAGATATTACAAATAAGAAAACAAATATTATGAAGGTCCGTCAAAATGTAGGGATGGTCTTTCAGCATTTTCATCTATTTCCTCATAAAACGGTGCTGCAAAACTTAACATATGCGCCTATGACGGTTAAAGGCCTTTCAAAGCAGGAAGCAGAAAAGATTGGTCTTGAGTTATTAGCCAAGGTGGGGCTTTCTGAAAAGGCTTCTGAATACCCAAATCGCTTATCTGGGGGACAGAAGCAGCGGGTAGCGATAGCTAGAGCACTAGCCATGCAGCCAGATGTCATGCTATTTGATGAACCAACCTCAGCACTTGACCCTGAAATGGTCAAAGAGGTGTTGGATGTTATGAAGTCGTTAGCACATACTGGAATGACTATGGCGATTGTTACTCATGAAATGGGATTTGCTAAAGAGGTTGCTGATCGAGTTCTATTTCTTGATGGAGGGGTGCTAGTGGAGGATGCCCCGCCAAATGAATTCTTTGCTAATCCTAAATCCGCACGTGCTCAGGATTTCTTGCAAAAAGTTCTGTAAATCATGTAGGAAAATATGTTAATAAGGAAATTACGAATAAAAAAGAAGATGATTTCTATTTGATCATCTTCTTTTTTTTGGACATAATTTGTTATGAAGCTTATAATTATTCGCATATAAAGGATTTGACTAGGAGCTAACAAACTATGAAGTTTCGTATCGGCTATCGAACGATTAAAACAGCGATTGGTACAACTGCTGCCATCATCTTAGCACAAATATTTGGTTTTACTAATTTCGCTGCAGCTGGAATTATTACCATTCTTTGTATAAAACCTACAAAAAAGATGTCACTAAGGGCATCATTAGACCGTTTTTTTGCCTGTCTTATCGCCATGCTTTTATCAGGATTGATTTTTGAAGGAATTGCTTATCACCCATTAATGATTGGTCTTTTGCTGCTATTTTTTATTCCAATTACTGTCATGCTTAAGATTAGTGATGGAATTGTGACAAGCAGTGTGATTATTTTACATATTTATGCCGCAGGGCAGGTAACGACAGAAATCATTCTTAATGAAATTGGGATTATTACCATAGGGATAGGTGTTGCGCTGATTGCAAATCTTTTTATGCCAAGCTTGGATCAGAAGCTAGGTGAATATCAAGTGCAGATTGAAGAAAATTTTAAACGGATATTCGAAGAAATTGTGATCTATCTGCGTGTAAATGAGAGTGACTGGGACGGGCTCGAAATCACGGAGACTGCGAGGCTGATTGAGGAAGCTGAGGCCCTTTCCTACAGGGATGTAGAAAATCATCTACTTCGCAATGAAAATATTTTTTATCATTACTTTAAAATGCGGGAAAAACAGTTCGAAATTATTGAACGGGTTTTGCCAATTGCTACCTCCATTTCGCATACTGTTGAACAAGGAGAAATGGTTGCTGATTTTATTGAGGAGTTATCAAAAAATATTCACCCGGGAAATACTGCCCAAATATTTTTAGACAAGCTTTATGAAATGAATGAATCATTTAAGATCATGGAGTTGCCAAAAACGAGGATCGAATTCGAAGCTAGAGCGGCTCTTTTTCAATTTACGCGAGAAATGGAAGAGTATTTATTGATCAAAAGTACAACGAAGGAGCTGCCAATTGGAAGAAAGATGCATGTTAATAATGATTAAAGTGAAAACTATCCTTTAAAAGGTTGGTGATCACATGTTTAAGCTTATTTCTTCCATGCTAATAGCACTGGCATTTTCGCCCATTTGGCCGTTAGGAGAAAATCCATTGCCTGGTGACCCTTTTATTATTGTCAATAAAAAAACGAATGAAATAGCTTTTATTCATGACAATAAAGTTCAAACAGTGATCGCTGCGGCAACAGGCAAGACAGAAGATTTAACACCTGAAGGTTTTTTTACGATTACGGTAAAGGCGAAAGATCCTTATTATCGGAAAAATGATATTAAGGGCGGTGATCCTGATAATCCTCTAGGATCAAGGTGGATAGGATTTGATGCAGCGGAAACCGATGGGAGGATTTATGGAATCCATGGCACAAATAATCCAGCATCCATTGGAAAATATGTTTCTCAAGGCTGTATCCGCCTGCAAAATGAAGCAGTCGAATCATTATATGATTTGGTTCCAGTTGGTACGAAAATATTAATTGTTTCCTCTCCGAATCATTTTGAAGATATTGGGCGTTCCTATGGGGCGATCCAATAAAAAAGCAGTGGATTTCTAATCCACTGCTTTTTAAAATCTACTAGAAAAACATCGAGGCTCCAACAAACAATGAAGATGCCAGCATTGCAAAAATCATTAAATAAACGATGATCTTACGTGCTTTTTTATTAGACAAAAGAATTCCCCCTTTAATCTATTTTCTCCTACTTACATTTTACTAGGAAAAATCAAAATGAACAACCGCTCGATTTAGAAAGGATTTTTCGACATATTTAGAGAATACATAATATGACTGTTTTATTGCAACTTCTTAGCTTGATAAAAGGAATCCTATTCATGATTGATGTTTCACTTTAGTATAGAAAAGATTATAATTTTAGAAGGATAGCAATTGGAGGGGAACATATGATTAAAAAGGTTGATCATATCGGAATTGCAGTTCGCTCACTTGAGAAGGCATTGCCTTTTTATACGGACATTCTAAAGCTTCCTCTGCTTGGCGTTGAAGAGGTGGAAAGTGAAATGCTTAAAGTTGCTTTCCTTAAAGCCGGAGATACGAAGCTCGAGCTATTGGAGCCTACTAATCCTGAAAGCGCTGTCGCAAAATTTATCGAGCATCGTGGAGAAGGTCTTCATCATGTTGCATTAGGTGTGGAATCCATCCAGGATCGGATTAATGAAATGAAAGAAAAGGGAATTTCCATGCTGAATGACGCCCCAAAAATGGGTGCAGGTGGAGCACAGATTGCATTTATGCATCCAAAATCTACAGGAAAAGTGCTTTATGAATTTTGCGAAAGGAAAGGATGAATAAGGACCATGGCAGACATCTATGAAAAGATTAACGAATTATATGACCGCCGAAGAGAAATTGAACTTGGCGGGGGGGATGAAAGAATTGCAAAGCAGCATGAGAAGGGGAAGCTAACGGCAAGAGAGCGAATTGATTTACTAGTGGATCCAGGGACTTTCGTTGAGCTAAATCCGTTTATTGAACATCGCTGTACTGATTTTGGACTGGATGGACAGAAGGGGCCAGGAGATGGGGTTGTAACTGGGTATGGAAAAGTTAATGGCAGACCGATTTTTCTATTTTCTCAGGATTTCACGGTTTTCGGAGGAGCACTTGGTGAGATGCATGCGAAGAAAATTGCCAATGTGATGGATTTAGCTGCAAAAAATGGGGCGCCATTTGTTGGTTTGAATGATTCTGGCGGTGCGAGAATTCAAGAGGGTGTTGTGTCATTAGATGGATATGGCCATATCTTTTACCGAAATTCGATTTATTCAGGTGTGATTCCGCAAATCTCCGTCATCATGGGACCGTGTGCAGGTGGAGCAGTCTATTCGCCTGCGATCACTGACTTTGTTTTTATGGTTGAAAATACGAGCCAAATGTTTATTACAGGACCTAAAGTAATTGAAACAGTTACTGGAGAGAAAATATCTGCTGAGGATTTAGGCGGAGCAAACGTACATAATACGATTAGCGGCAATGCGCATTTTAAAGCCAAAACAGAGGCGGAAGTCATCGATCGGGTTCGCCATTTATTAAGCTATTTGCCGCAAAATAATGAGGAAAAGCCACCTATGCTGCATGTAGACAATGAAGACGATTATCGTCCGGATTTAACAGATGTCATCCCGTTCGATGCAGTACGTCCTTATGATGTACGGAAGGTTATAGAGCAGGTGGTTGATAAGACTTCCTTTATGGAGATTCATCAAGACTTTGCAAAGAACATTGTCGTTGGCTTAGCGAGAATTAAGGGTGAAGTCGTTGGTCTTGTCTGCAATCAGCCGAAATTTATGGCGGGCGGTCTTGATATCGATTCTTCTGATAAGGCAGCGAGATTTATTCGTTTCTGTGATTCCTTTAATATTCCGATTATCACTTTTGAGGATGTAACGGGATTTTTCCCTGGTGTTAAACAAGAGCATGGGGGAATTATCCGCCATGGTGCTAAAATTTTATACGCTTATTCTGAAGCAACTGTTCCAAAGCTAACCGTCATATTGCGAAAGGCGTTTGGCGGGGCATATGTGGCTTTGAATAGTAAAGCGATTGGTGCTGATCTTGTTTTTGCTTGGCCGAATGCAGAGGTTGCAGTGATGGGGCCTCAAGGGGCGGCAAATATTATTTTCGCCCGGGAAATTCAAAACAGTGAAGATCCGGAGACAACTAGAGCGCAAAAAATTGAAGAATACCGTGAAAAATTTGCTAATCCATATGTTGCGGCAAGCAGAGGAATGGTCGATGATGTCATTGACCCTCGTGAAACAAGAATCAAACTCATTCAAGCTCTCGAAATGCTGCGAAATAAGCAAGAATCCAGACCGAAGAAGAAACACGGGAACATTCCGCTTTAAAATTGGAATTGTACAATTTATAATAGACAGGTACTTAACGTAAATTGGAGGAAAAAAGAATGATTAATCAGGAACGTTTACTTAACGAATTTTTAGAGCTAGTCCAAATAGATTCAGAAACAAAATTTGAAGCAGAAATTGCTAAGGTATTAAAACAAAAATTTTCTGATTTAGGTATAGAGGTTTTTGAAGATGATACTACAGCACAGACAGGTCACGGGGCAGGCAATTTGATTTGCACGCTTCAAGGAACAAAAGAGGGAGTAGACACGATCTATTTCACCTCTCATATGGATACAGTTGTTCCGGCTAAAGGGGTTAAACCATCCATTAAGGACGGCTATGTTGTTTCAGATGGTACAACCATACTTGGAGCAGATGATAAAACAGGACTTGCTGTCATGCTCGAAATCATTAAAGTTCTTAAAGAACAAAGCATCCCACATGGCACCATCCAATTTATCATTACAGCTGGGGAAGAATCTGGCCTAGTTGGTGCAAAGGCCCTTGATCCATCACTTATGACAGCAAAGTATGGCTACGCGCTTGACAGCGATGGCAAGGTTGGAAACATTATTGTTGCTGCACCAACACAAGCAAAGGTGATGGCGACCATTCATGGTAAAACAGCTCACGCTGGCGTTGCTCCTGAAAAAGGGGTTTCAGCTATCACAATTGCTGCAAAAGCGATTTCAAGAATGCCTTTAGGCCGTATTGACGAGGAAACGACTGCCAATATTGGCCGTTTTGAAGGTGGAACTCAAACCAATATCGTATGCGACCGCGTGGATATTTTAGCCGAGGCCCGCTCTTTAGTAAATGAAAAAATGGAAGTGCAGGTCCGTAAAATGAAGGAAGCATTCGAAAGTGCTGCTGAAGAAATGGGTGGAAAAGCAGACGTTGAAATTAAAGTAATGTACCCGGGCTTTAAATTTGGAGAAGGCGATCATGTTGTCGAAGTTGCCAGGAAGGCTGCGGCAAAAATCGGCCGAAGCTGTGAGTTATTGAAAAGCGGTGGAGGCAGCGATGCTAATGTCATTGCTGGTTTTGGTATCCCAACAGTCAACCTTGCTGTCGGATATGAAGAAATTCACACGACTAATGAGCGTATGCCAATCGAGGAATTGAATAAACTGGCGGAAATGGTGATTGCCATCATTGAGGAAGTTGCGGCTTAATTTAGCTGTGATTTAAGGCATGAAATTAATAAAAAAGCAGTGAAATTTCGTTTTGAAATTCACTGCTTTTCTTATTGTTGATAAATCCTTCAATCTGACTGACAAATTGTGAGTTTGTAAACAGTCTTAGTAATAATTGGCTGATCCATTAATGACTAGATTCCATTTGATCGACATGGATAACATGCTTGCTATTAGCCCAAATGAACAGCACGGATATGAGTACAAATACTGCCCCTACAATAAACGGGATATGAGGGTTAAACCATTCTGCTAATTTTCCAGCAAAGAATGGAGCGATTGCGCCTCCAATAAAGCGGAGGAAGCTATATGCTGCAGAAGCCGTTGACCGTTCGACTGGCGCCGAATTCATGACAGCTGTTGTGATCAAAGTGTTATTATTTCCTAATAAGGCTCCAGCACAAATAACTGCAGCAATCACTACCCATTGAGTGGATGTCCATATTCCCATAATGAATAAAACGAGGGCAAATAAAATTAGCATCGCACACATAGATTTGACTGTTCCAAATTGCTTCTGCAGCTTTGGCGCCATAAAAACAGAGGTAACTGCAAGCAAAATCCCCCATCCAAGGAATACTAGGCCAAGTCCATGTTCGTCAAGACCCATGACAAATGGTGCAAAAGCCAAAAGGGTGAAGAATCCGAAGTTATACAGCATGGCAGTGATCCCAAAAACAAATAGGGAGCGATGCTTCAAGGCGCGAAATGGATCCATTAAAGACGTCTTTGGACGGGCAGCGCTAACTGTTTTTGGCTTCGGCATCAACGTAATGAGGCCAATAAAGGCAATAATCATTAACACAGCTACCCCAAAGAAAGGACCTCTCCACGACATGCCGCCGAGCCAGCCGCCAATAAGTGGCCCTACAGAAATACCAAGTCCAATTGCTGCCTCATATAAAATAATGGCATTTGCAGTACCGCTCGTTGAAAGGGATACGATGGCTGCTAATGCTGTTGCAACAAAGAGGGCATTTCCAAGACCCCAGCCTCCCCGTAGCCCAACTAGCTCCCAAATTCCGTTTGAAAATCCGCCAAGTGCTGAAAATATGGCAATAATGATAATTCCAGTAAGCAACGTCCATTTAATGCCAAGTCTGGACGAAATCATGCCAGTAATGAGCATTGCGACCGCCATGACAGCATTATAGCTAGTAAATAGAAGGGAAACTTCACTTGGTGTGGCATTTAAGTTCTTAGCAATCGCAGGTAAAATGGGATCAACTAGCCCAATTCCCATAAAGGCAATAATACAGGCAAAGAAGACTGCCCAAACAGATTTTGGTTGTTTAAGAAGCCTCGTCTTTTCCCCTTCTGCTTTTGCCGTAGAAGCTGATTGAGTTATTGATGACATTCTCACATCTCTCCCTTTATTTTATAATTTCGTAAAAAACAAGTTTTTATTAGCTTGCCGATGAATATAAATAGTTGTATTATGAAACTATATTATTGTATTATACAACTATTTTCCAAAGTGTCAATATTGTCCTAAGCAAAAGCTTTCAATTTTTTAGAAATGAAAATAGCTTATGATATAATTAGTACAGATTATTAGTTATTGCGAGGTAGTAAAAATGGATGAGCAAGAATTGGAAACCATTGAACTTGAATTGGCAATCCTAATCCGGCGGACCACATCATTTTCAAATCATAAGAAACTTGGTAATCTTGATCGTTCAGCCTATTTATTATTGCATCAAATAAATGCCCATAATGGATCTGCTGGTGTAAAAGTATTGGCAGAAGAGTTCCAGCTAGATATATCAACTGTAAGCAGACAAACAGCATCGCTTGAGAAAAAAGAATATGTAATTAGAATTCCTGATCCATTAGACGGGAGGGCTTATTTCCTTCAAATTACCGATTTAGGGAAAAAAGAATTGTTTCAATATAAAGAGGCACGAATGGAGAGGGTGTCTGAAGTAATTGAAAGTTGGCCTGACGAGGATAGGAAGTCATTTGGCCGCCTTTTGAAAAAATTTAATCGCTCTGCAATTAATAAATAGGAAATTTTAATTAATTATTAAGAATATACCCTTCAAAAAACTTCTTCCCTTTAGTAATATATACATAGGGGAAATTATCCGCTACACGAGGAGGGGTTGCATTTGGAAGAGACGAATAAAGTTGTTGTGTTTCAAGTTGGAAATGAAGAATATGCGATTCCAATCCGATTTGTCATTTCAATAGAAAAAATAGAAGGAATTACGCCGATCCCTCATCTGCCTGAATATGTGAATGGAATTTTTAAAGTAAGAGGAGATCTGATTCCTGTTATCGATTTTGAAAGAGTTCTATATAATCAGCCTACATCGCCAAATGAAACAACAAAGATTATTGTATTGCAGACAAATGATCTGTCAATCGGAGTAATTGTCAAGGATGCGAAGGAAATCATTGATATTCCGCCTGATAAATTAAAGCAGCTTGGGCTTATCGCATACAAAAAAACAACCTATTTTACGGGTGTTGCTAATTTAGATTCTCGCATTATTACCTTAATAGACCCTTCGCAAATGGTTCAATCATTAGAAGGAATCAAGCAAATTCAAGATTTTATGAAATCACAGAAAGTTACATAATATTTTCAAACAGGGGATGAATGGCCATCCTCTGTTTTTTTTATTATCCTTGCAAGATGAAAGGAGCCTTATTGATTTGGTAAAATAATAGCAGAATAAGTAAAGGGAAGTGTCAGCATGAAACAAATGTATCCGAAAAATGGCCGAGTCATTTTACATGTTGATATGAATAGTTTTTATGCATCAGTCGAAATGGCATACGATCCCACATTAAAAGGGAAGCCGCTTGCAATCGCAGGGAATCCCGCCGAAAGGAGAGGGATCATTGTAACATGCAGCTACGAGGCAAGAAGCTTTGGTGTTCGAACAACTATGCCGCTCTGGGAGGCGAAAAAGCTATGCCCGCAGCTCATTGTTAAAAAGCCGAATTTTGATAGATATCGTGCCGCTTCCATCGGGATGTTTGAGATCCTTAATGAATATTCTGATCTTGTTGAACCCGTTTCGATTGATGAAGGATATGTTGATATTACGAATAGCTATGAGCACGGAACACCGCCCGAAATTGCGGAGAAAATCCAAAAGCAGATTTTCCAGCAACTTGATTTGCCTTGCAGTATTGGGATTGCGCCAAATAAGTTTTTGGCAAAAACAGCTTCCGATATGAAAAAGCCAATGGGAATTACAGTTTTAAGGAAAAGAGATGTTCCTAATATTCTTTGGCCTTTGGAAGTTGAAAGCATGCATGGTGTCGGAAGGAAAACGGGAGAAAAATTGCGGAGTCTTCATATTCATACTATTGGAGATCTAGCAGCTGCAAATGATATCCAGCTTAAATCGGCACTCGGGATTAATGGTCTTCGTTTAAAGGAAAGGGCAAATGGGATAGATCGAAGAATGGTCGATCCAGAAGCTGCTTCTGAATTCAAAAGTGTTGGGAATTCTACTACACTGCCAAGAGACTACTCCAATCAGCAAGAGCTGCTTCATGTAATAGAGGATCTTGCAGGAACAGTTTCCACTCGGCTCAAAAGAAAAAAGGTTCTTGCCGCTGCTTTAAGTATCATGATTCGTTATAAGGATAGAAAAACAGTGACAAGAAGCAAAAAGCTGCCAAACCCGATTCAAAAAAGCGAAGATATTTTTGCAGCCGCAAAGCAATTATTCTTAAAACATTGGAATGGCGACCCTGTAAGGCTGTTGGGAGTTACCGGCATGGAATTAGTGGAACATAATGAAGCAGTTAAACAGCTGGATCTTTTTAATTATGAACTGGAAGCAAAGAAGGAACCACTATTCGAGGCCCTAACCAATTTGCGTGAAAAATATGGTTCACAGATTATTGACACTGCAGCCGGCATGCCAGAAATAAAAAAACAACAGCAAGGGATTGGAACAGAAACTAGCTTTAATAAGGATTTTCTTCATGATTTCTCTACACATTCAGATCAAGAAAAAGGGTAGAGAGATTTCGCTAGTTGCTAGCCATTGGAAAGGATATGGTATAGTAAAAAATAATGAGTTGAACTGAAAAAGGAGAATATTTATGGATGTTTTTTTCTTAGGGACAGGGGCCGGGATGCCTGCTAAGGCGAGAAATGTAACCTCTATTGCGTTAAAGCTACTGGAGGAACGAGGATCAATTTGGCTATTTGATTGTGGGGAAGCTACTCAGCACCAAATTTTACATACATCAATTAAACCGCGAAGAATTGAAAAAATCTTTATTACCCACCTTCACGGCGATCATATTTACGGTCTGCCTGGTTTGCTTTCGAGCCGCTCCTTTCAAGGCGGGGAATCAGAGGTAACCTTATATGGACCAAAGGGTATTAAGGAATATGTGGAAGTATCCTTAGCCATTTGCCAAACTTATTTAAAATATCCTCTAGCGATTATTGAAATTGAAGAAGGGGTCATTTTTGAAGACGAGGAATTTTTCGTTGAAGCCCGGCTCCTTGAGCATGGAATTCCTTCATATGGTTATAGAATTGTGGAAAAGGATAGACCTGGAACCCTACTGGCGGAGAAGCTCCTAGAGGCAGGCATAAAGCCAGGACCTCTTTATAAAAGGATCAAAAATGGGGAGCAGGTTGTTCTTGATGATGGCCGTGTTATTCATCCATCTGAATTTTTAGGACCAGTGCAAAAGGGCAGAATCGTGACAATCCTTGGAGATACTCGAAAATGTGAGGCGGCTATTGAATTGGCTAAAGGGGCAGATATGCTCATTCACGAAGCAACCTTTTCTGCGGGAGAGGAGCATCTTGCCTATGAATATTATCATTCCACAACGACACAGGCAGCAGAGGTTGCAAAATCAGCATGCGCAAAAAAGCTTTGCCTAACACATATCAGCTCGCGATATGATCGAAAGGATTGGCTGAGATTAGTTCAAGAATCGGAAGCTATTTTTTCCAATACCGAAATGGCAATGGACTTTAAAGAGATCTCTATAGCGGTTGGAAAAAAGTAATTTAAAATATTCTTGTTGACATATATACACGGGCATACTATAATCTCACTTAAACTTAAATTATTATATTAGTAAAGCTATGAAGAGAATTAATTAAGTCTTATTTCCCTGTTTTAAGAGAGTTAGTGGCTGGTGAAAACTAACACAAAGATAAGATGAATTTCAGCTTGGAGCTTTTTTACTGTCTTGACTGGCGGTAAAACGGTCATTCCGTTAACATGTTGAGTGGAAAGTCACATGCTTTCAAAAAGGGTGGTACCGCGTGAAATATTCACGTCCCTTTTATGAAGCTGTGGCTTTTTTGTTTTCTCGGAAAAAAATCAGAGTTAATACTCGGAATTTTCCTTATCTTCGAACGAAGACTCTTATGTTAATTAGCACTTATTTTTAATCAGATTTTGATTTCAGGAGGAAGCATGATGCAGCAAGATGAACAATGGTCTTCGAAAATAGGATTTATTTTAGCTTCTGCCGGTTCGGCGATTGGACTAGGCGCGATTTGGAAGCTTCCGTATGTCACAGGAGTAAGCGGAGGCGGAGCATTTATTTTATTATTTTTAGTTTTTTCCCTGCTTATTGGTTTTCCGCTTCTTTTAGGTGAATTTATTGTTGGCCGCAGCACTGGAAAAGAGGCAATTTCCGCATATAAATCGATTGCTCCTCGGTCAAAATGGCATTGGATTGGCTATTTAGGTGTTTTTACATGCTTTCTGTTATTATCCTTTTATAGTGTTATCGGTGGCTGGATTTTTCAGTATTTGTATTATAATGTAAAGGATCTAATTGGAGCGTCTGAAGGCGTTGATTATGAAGCCCTGTTTGGAGCTACTGTATCTAATCCGCTTCAAGTTGTGATTGCTCAAGGCATCTTTCTTATCATTACAATCATTGTCGTTGCGAGAGGCGTGCAAGCTGGAATTGAGAAAATAAGTAAAATCATGATGCCCGCTTTGTTTATATTATTTATCATCTTAATTTTTCGCTCGCTTACATTGAATAACGCTATGGATGGAGTCAGCTTCTTTTTAAAGCCTGATTTTTCAAGCTTAACGTCAGAAAGTGTTCTTTATGCAATGGGACAATCGTTTTTCTCATTAAGTGTGGGGGTATCCGTCATGGTTACCTATAGCTCTTACTTATCTAAAAAAGAAAACTTGCTACAACCAGCTTTATCCGTTGTGATAATGAATCTATTTATTTCTCTTCTTGCAGGACTGGCGATATTTCCGGCAGTGTTTTCTCTAGGTTTTGAGCCAACAGCAGGACCTGGGCTTTTGTTTATCGTTTTACCTTCCGTTTTTGACCAAATTCTTTTTGGCGATTGGTTTTTGCTGCTGTTCCTTGCTTTATTCTTATTTGCAACATTAACATCGGCGTTTTCAATGCTTGAAATCGTTGTAGCTGCGATTACGAGTAAAAAGGGAAAAGGTAGAAGTGCGATTTCTTGGATCATGGGAGCCGCGATTTTCTTAGTTGGGATCCCGTCAGCCCTTTCGTTTAGCACGCTTTCTGATATTACATTTTTCGGAAAAAGCATTTTCGACAGTGCCGACTTTCTTGTCAGCAATGTTTTAATGCCTACCGGCGCATTCCTCATTTCTATTTTTGTTTCTTATAAAATGAAGAAAGATTTATTAAGAAGTGAACTGATTCAAGGATCAAAAGGATTCCATCTAATTTTTACTGTGTGGTATTTATTGATGCGATATGTTGTTCCACTTGTTATTATTATCGTCTTTTTAGATTCATTGGATTTTCTAAGATATATAGTTGAAAAGTAGCGGAGATTTATTTGAGAAAGGCGGCAATTTATTTGCGAAAAAGCACAAAACAGGACGGGAAAGTTCTCCCATCCTGTTTTATTTTTTAGACCAGCCCCGCTCGTATTCTCAATACAGTGGCTTGTATTCCAATTTTAGGAAGCCGTTTAGCGGGAGTCTGACCCTAAAGAAATCCCAAAGAAACCAAAAAATATATTTGAAAACTTTGTTATATTTTAAAAGTATTTTCTTAGTGATCATTACATACGTCTTTACAAAGCGGTTGTACAATTTCCCTACACTTAACGCTTTCTACCAAATAAACTGTTGCTATGCGAGACTGCACATTCAGTTCTTCAAATAGTTTACGAAATAGAATATATAGAGTATTCATATAATTTATTCCGAAAATTCCCAAAAGTTAGTATTGACTAATTTTTCTGTAAATGGTTTAATGATATCCAAGTGGTAGGGTCACTGATCCTACTCATTAAATTTCATAATTTCATAATTTCATAATGATGAAGGAGGCAGGTAAAGTGAGCAAAGCAAGTTCAGCTGCAGCTGTTGGTGAAAAGAAGCTGTCAACGAAACACGATTTTCTCATTCAAATTGATTCTTTTTGAATTTATTTGATGCATGATCAAATTAGCCAGACTGCATGATATATAGCATTATAGGACCATCAATTAATTTTATGCCCATAAGGAATATCACCCTTTGCGACTACCTCGACTGTTGAATTGTCATCCATGTACACACCGATGACCTTTTCACCTTCTTTAATTTTGCTCGTTGCCACACCTACATGATCGCCTTGATTGCACGACAAAATAACAAAATTCGCTGTTTTTATCAACGAAAAAGATGGTTGCCATTCTTAAAGGAGCAATACTAACACTTATTTTAAAATTTCTGAAAAATTTAAAAACTATCGATAATACCAAATACTTGTTGTCCGAACATAATGTAGAAGACTGGATTTCCTATAGGGTAGCAGTAAAAACTATTAAATTGCTTTAACTTTCCAGGTTCACATAAATTTGTTCTGCTTCAAATTATAAGGAGGTCAGTACGAAATGGGAAATCAACAACAATTACCCACGCTAGATAGAAGCCTTTATGGCGATTCCCAGGCAGGTAAGCAAAGAGAAAATGAACATAACGAACAGCCACAACAAATATTATCCGTGAAAAATGTAAAGATTGGGTACGAAGTTGAAAATGAATTTAACCTAGTAATCAATGATATTAGCTTTGATATTCGGTCTGGAGAAACAATAATGATGATCGGACCTTCGGGATGTGGAAAATCGACTTTGTTAAAGACGATTGCTGGTTTTAACAAGCCTATTGCTGGAGATATTTTACTTGCGGGACGTACTGACCTAGAGCCTGGGCCTGACCGTGCTGTTGTCTTTCAGGAGCACGATCAACTTTTTCCTTGGCGAACAGTTTTCGATAATTTAGTTTATTCCCTGCGTGTCACCGGTCGGAAAAAAAGTGAAGCCATTGATAGCGCAAAATACTACCTTGAAATGACAAATCTTTCAAGGGCTCATGATCTATATCCTCATCAGTTGTCTGGTGGTATGAAACAACGTGTAGCAATTGCACGTGCTCTCGCCCTTGAACCTTCAATGCTCTTGATGGATGAACCATTTGGTGCTTTGGATGCGCTTACACGCACTCGCTTACAGGAAGAGCTAAGGTTAATTGCTGAAAAAACACGTGTGACTATTTTTTTTGTAACTCATAGTATTGAAGAGGCAGTGCTTCTCGCTGATCGAATCATCGTACTCACTCATCCACCATCGTACATTGCGGAAATTGTCAATGTTGGCGATAAGGCCAAAAACTTGGAAAGCGACGAATCCATCGAGATACAACAACACTTGCGTAAACTGTTAGGAAGCTAGATTAATAGGGGGTGACAAATATGTCGATAGAAAGTAAGGTTCTTAAAGAAGCGCCAGTGAAAAGTAAAGTAAAAGGAAATAATTTTTTTTCATGGTCCCAGTTACCCGCATGGGCAAGACAAACACTTCTTTTAGTCGTTATTCTGCTATTGTGGCAAATTACTTTTAAGGTAATGGACATAAACCCTTTACTCTTATCAAGCCCTTCGGAAATTGGAAAAGTGTTCTGGCAAAATTGGATAAATGGGACTCTCTTGAGCGTAACTGTAGCTACAATGAAAATATTACTCCTCGGTATGTTTATAGGGATTGTTGTTGCTGCAATATTAACTACTCTTGCTACTTGGACGCAAATAGGAAATGATTTACTTACATTACTTACGGCGGTATTAAATCCAATTCCGGCAATAGGTGTGTTGCCTCTCGCAATTATTTGGTTTGGCCTAACCCCTACTTCTCTAGTTTTTGTACTAGCTAATGCAATCACATGGCCAATTGCAATCAATGTTAGCATGGGCTTTCGCACGGTTTCTCCAACAATTCTGATGGTAGGGAGAAATTTGGGACTGCGCGGATGGAGATTGGTAAAAGACGTTTACATGCCAGCTGCGTTACCTCACATGATCTCTGGTCTAAAGACAGGATGGGCATTTGGTTGGCGGACCATTATTGCGGCTGAGTTGGTTTTTGGTGTTGCGGGCAGCGGAGGCGGTCTTGGCTTTTTTATCAGTCAGGCGCGCTTCTTCTTGAAAATTCCTGATATGTTTGCCGGTCTTGTGACGATTTCTTTGATTGGGATATTGTTTGATGTGTTGTTCAATCAAATTGAGAAGAAAACTGTTATCAGGTGGGGTATGAAGGCTCAAGGTAAATAAAACAAATTTTCAGTATGTTGAAAATTGGAAAAGGGGTGTTGGTTGATGTTGAAAGTCCGGGGTTTAAATAAAAATTTCTTTATTATGATTATATCATTCACTATGTTTCTGTTTCTTGCTGGATGCGGCGGCGGTTCGGCGGAACAGGCTAATCAAAAAGATGGCGATAATAACGTTGCCAAGCAAGACATGACCATTGTTGTTCAACCGGGTCTTGGATATGCTCCATTAACTATTTTACGGGAAATGGCTTGGCTTGATGAAGAACTTCCAAATGTGAATATTGAATGGAAAACCTTGGCTTCGGGTGCTGCGATTAGAGATGGTCTCCTTGCCGGTCAAATTCAGGTTGGTGCAGGCGGAATTGGTCCCTTTCTTCTCGGTTGGGATAAGGGAGTGAAATGGAAAATTTTGAGCTCAATGGACAACATGGAGTTATGGCTTATGGGTAAAGATCCTAACAAACAAAGTTTAGAAGACTTCGGCCCAAAAGATCAAATTGCGATGCCCGGGCTGGATTCAATTCAATCTGTTGTTTTACGAAAAGGTGCGCTTGAACAACTGGGTGATGCAAGAAGTTTAGATGAAAATATGGTCGCATTAGAGCACCCAACCGCTATGCAAGCTCTCTTAAGTGATCAAATTTCTGCGCATCTCACTGCCCCGCCATACCAAATGCAAGAGGAAGCTGAGGGTGCACACATAATTTTAAAAAGCTATGAACTTTTCGGGGAACACACCTTCAATAGTATTTGGGTTACAGAAGATTACTATAATGATAATCGCGAATTAATGAATGTCTTATACAAAAACGTTCAACGAGCGATTGATTTGCTAAACGATGATCCAGATCAAGCCGCCGAAATTCTTTCAAGAGATTCCGATGGGAGTCCTTCGGCAGAACAGTACAAAGAATGGATAACGCAAGACTATATTAAGTATACTTCCAAGCCCAATGGATTCATCAATTTTGCTGAGGTCATGAAGGAGCTGAAAATGATTGACAAAATCCCTGCTTGTGAGGATATCTTGCATGATACACTAGGGAATCCTGGCGAATGCTGATGGTCGTACGAACGATGATTATATCGGACTACTTCATTCTTGACACGGATCGGATTGGCGCTTGAATGTGTTAAATTCAACATATTATTCCATACCATCATGTTAACGGTGCCGGAGCACTTTGCAAAAATGCTTGAATCTGACAATGACTAGGTAGGCAAAACCCCGTGAATATGCATAAGGATGTATATTCACGGGGTTTTGTGACTACTTGTGAAAATTGTAGCCCCTGAATTCATCTAGGTGAACGGAATCGAAATCCAAGTAACTGACGAAGAAATAATAAGAATCAGCAAGATATTAAAAGAAAATTTAAATTTATTTATTTAGGGAGGGTATATCATGAAAGTATTGGTCACCGAAGTAATGTGGGAAGAAGGACTTGTGGAATTGAAAAGGCTGGGCTTTGATGTTCATTACGACTCACATTTATGGAATGACCGCGAGGCCCTTCTAGAGCGAGTCAATGATGTTGATGCACTCATAGTACGGAATCAAACAAAGGTAGATAAAGAGCTGCTTGAGAAGGCTCTTGAATTAAAGGTCATTGGCAGGTTAGGAGTCGGATTGGAAAACATTGCAGTAGATGATGCGAAAAAACGTGGAATTCAAACGGTTGTTCCTCGTTATGCGAACGCCACCTCTGTTGCAGAATATGTGATGGCGGCAATATTGATGGCGAACCGGCCGCTTTTTTTAACAAATGAAGATGTTAGAAAAGGAAACTGGGACCGGAAGCAACATACTGGCAGGGAAATTTTTCATAAAGTGATTGGGCTCGTTGGGCTCGGCGAGATTTCCCACCGCGTTGCGAAACGGGCAAAAGCGTTCGGCATGAATGTAATCGGATACGATCCTTTTTTAACCCCATATGATCATATCGTTGCAGAAACATCCGTTCAATTGAAAAATACGTTGGAAGATGTGTTAATCTCAGCTGACTTTATTTCTATACATGTTCCACTTACCTCATCAACAAAAAATTTAATATCTGAGTCACAGCTATCCGCCATGAAACAATCGGCTTATATTATAAACACTTCTAGGGGTGGTATTATAGATGAAGAAGCCCTTTACTACGCATTGAAAGAAGGAACGATAGCGGGAGCATATTTAGATGTTTTGGAATCGGAGCCGATCGATCAGATGAACCCGCTGCTACAATTGGACAACGTCATTTTTTCACCGCATATTGCCGGGCTGACTACCGAGTCTCAAGTTCGGATATCCTTATTGGTCGCACAAGAGGTTGGAAAAGTACTTGATGGGAGAGGGTCTCTATGTCTTGTATAAGGCTCCTTGCTTAAATGCTTCAATCGTGTCTTGAATTTCTTCAATATACCTATCGTAGTTGTAAAAAAGTAATTATATCGTCATTTTTTGATTCTTTGAATATTATTTAAGAGAGATAGCTGAAAAGCAGCGGAGAGTTATTTGCGAAAGCGGCAAATTTGTTTGCGGAAAAGCACAAAACAGGATGGAACTCCATCCTGTTTTATATTTTATATCCAGCCCCGCTCATATTGCTTAGGTGATTCGATTATTACTCCGAGCTCTTTGGCTGCAGTTCTTGGCCAAAACGGATCTCGCAGAAGCTCGCGTCCGATAAAGATTAAATCAGCGCGATTATTTTGCAGTATCTCTTCTGCATGCAGTGGGGATGTAATTAAACCGACTGCGCCTGTTGATAGATCAGCAGCTTTTTTAATTTTTTCAGCAAACGGTACTTGATAGCCCGGATACGTATGTATCCTAGCAGGAACAACTGCACCCGAACTGCAATCAATTAGGTCAACGCCTTGCTCCTTCATCCAGCCTGCCATTTGAACATAATCGTCCACATCTAAACCTTCTTCATGATAATCATTTGCTGATATTCTAACAAAAAGCGGCCCGTCCCAAACAGAATTAATAGCATCAATGATCTCACGCAGGAATAGGTAACGATTTTCTGCTGAGCCTCCATAATTATCTGTACGCTTGTTTGATAATGGGGAGAGAAATTCATTAATTAGGTAGCCATGAGCCCCATGAATTTCTATGACATCAAAACCTGCTTTTTTTGCTCTTACAGCTCCTTGCTTAAATGCTTCAATCGTGTCTTGAATGTCTTCAACCGACATTTCCTTTGGTGTTTTCATTTTTTCATTAAATGCGAGGGCAGAAGGGGCAATAATTTCTCCTTCAAGAACTGCTTTTCTCCCAGCATGGGCAAGCTGGATACCTGTTGCTGAGCCGTGTTCCTTCATTAAATCAGTTAGCTCTTTTAATCCTTCGATATGTTCATCGCTCCAAATACCTAAATCATTAGGCGAAATTCGTCCTTGGGGTGTGACAGCAGTAGCTTCAATAATAATGAGTCCAACCTGACCGGCAGCACGGCTCGTATAGTGAGTTCGATGCCAATTTTCCACCTTCCCGTCTTCATTAGGGCAAGAGTACATACACATTGGCGACATGACAATTCGATTTTTAAAGGTCGTGTTTTTAATTGTAAACGGGGAAAATAGCTTTGTTTCCATAAAGAGCCTCCTTTTTTACTTCATAAATAGTATATCAATGAAGTACAGTTTATAGAAAAAATTGCCCCAATATTTGGTAGTCCTTTTTATGCAATTTGCTCAGTCGATATTTCGTACCTCTCGCAACTCCTAGGTGTAAATGTCAGGATACTGGCAAGAGTGATGGGGTTCAAAATGTTTTTACACACTAATTTCTGAACCGAATGCCTTGCCAAGTCTTTTTGACTGTGCAGCAGCTTCTTTTATACAATCAATAAACGCATTTTGTACACTATAGGAATCCAAAATTTTAATTCCTGCTTCAGTTGTTCCGCCTGGGCTTGTCACCTCTTTACGCAGTTGCTTTGGCTCTTTCGTTGACTTTGAGAGCATTTCAGCCGCACCAAGTAATGTTTGCACAATCAATTCCTTCGCAACCGTCTTTTCAAGTCCGATGTCCATTGCACTTTTTTCCATTGCTTCCGCGAGATAGTATATATAGGCTGGTCCGCTGCCAGACAATCCAGTGACAGCGTCAAGCTGCTCTTCCTGTACAATCGTTGTTAAGCCAACGGTTTCAAACATTTTCGAAACTAGCTTCATTTGCTCGTTCGATACTTTTTCATTGACTGCAAGTGCAGTTGCGGATTTTCCTACAGCTGCTGATGTATTTGGCATGGCTCTTACAATAGACAGTGGCTTTTCCGCCAGCTTTTCAATACTGCTAATTCCTACTCCAGCTAAAACGGATATCACAAGGATTTCTTCTGTTAAGTAATTCTTTATTCGTGAAATGGCATCTGCCGCATCTTTAGGCTTCATTGCGAGAAAGACCATATCAGTATCTTGAAAAATTTCATCTAATTGATAGGTCGATTGGACACCGTATCGGTTTTGAAGCTCAGTTAATTTTTCTTGATCAGCCTTATTCGTTACCCAAATCCTCTTGCTATCAACTAATTTATTTTCAACTAAACCAGAAATTAATGCTTCTGCCATGGATCCTGCACCGATAAAAGCTATTCTCTTCATGTTGTGACCTCCTTAATTAATATTTATTGTTTTATTAAACAGTAGTTATGAACGTTCAGAGAAAATAAAAAAGCCCTCTCATCCATGTAAAGGACGAAAGGACTTTTGCTTTTCGTGGTACCACCTTAATTACCCTTCTCAGAAAGGTTATATTCTTGAAAAAGGCATCTCTATTCCGTTAACGCCGGAAGCTCGTTTAGGTTTTCCTAACTGCTCATAAGGTAGGTTTCAATGGTCAAGTGGACGGTGAAGCCTTTCAGCCGCTGAGCTTCACTCTCTTTCGCCGTTATCCATTTACTGGCCTTATTCATCGCTTTTTTCTTGTTTTCAATTAATCAAACAATAGGAACTTTCAAATAATATTAATTGTGATTATGGAGGAGGACAAGTGTGTTTGTCAAGGGTTATTTAATTATTTTTTGAAAAGGGGGACTTTTCCAACATTTACTTCGGTAACCTGCTTGAAAGTGAAAAATAGGAATAAAGTTATTTCTAATAGAAAAAACTGAGTAAAACATCCTATTAGCTCGATAGTCTTATAATATCATTTTTGGTAAAATTTATAAAATTTACATAAATGCAATTGTACAGTTAATAGAGCCATGCTTAACTAGAAGTGAAATAGCATTTTGCCAAATTAATAGAGTATGGAGGAGATTGAATGATAGGAAGGCTTCAGAAAAAAACTTTCAGCATTGTAGTAACCCTCACCATGATTTTCAGCTTATTTGCTCCATTTCATGTTTCAAAAGCCGCTGGGACTATAACCGTTGCAGAGGCCATCGCCAATAATAGCGGAAAGGGAACGGTGGAGGGGTATATTGTAGGGATTACGAATAATGGACCTAAGTATCAGCATACTGGGCCATTTACGGTTAACACCAATATTGCCATTGCTGATTCTGCAAATGAAACAGATGGTAAGAAAATTTTGCCTGTACAGCTGACTCAAGGTGCTATTAGAGACGAATTAAATCTTCGAGATCATCCAGAAAATCTCGGAAAGAAAATCCAAATTACAGGAAGTTTAGAAGCTTATTTTGGAGTCCCTGGATTGAAAAGTCCTACAGGCTATTCCTTTAGTGATGACTCAGAACCTAAAAAGGTACAAGCAGTTACTGCAAACCCTGCTGGAGGAACCATTTTAAAAGGGACTAAGATTTCTCTTGCTACAGCTACAGAAGAAGCAGAAATCTATTTCAGTGTAGATGGATCAGAGCCGACAACGTCAAGTACACTTTATACGAATCCTATTGAAATAAATGCTCCTATTACAATCAAAGCGGTTGCTGTAAAACAAGGATTGGAAAATAGTGAAGTGGCTGTGTTTGATTATGCGATTCAGCAGGAAGTCATTCGCATTCATGATATCCAAGGTGCTGGTCACTCTTCCCCATATGCGGATCAAAACGTTGCTGGTGTTGAGGGGATCGTTACAAAGGTTGTTGACGGAAGTAATTTTTATATGCAGGATAGACAGCCGGACCATGACCCAAACACGTCTGAAGGTATTTTAGTTTATAAAAAATCTCACGGAGTTAAAGTAGGGGATGTTGTAAAAGTTAGCGGTCAGGTGAAGGAATGGGTTTTAGAAGGATATGCGGAAAAACTGCAAACAGACCTTCCTGTTACTGAAATAAATGCTTCCGATATCCAAATAATTGCAAGCAACCAAACGCTTCCGGCACCGGTTGTAATCGGCGTTGACCGGATGCTTCCTTTAGAAGTTATTGATAATGATCGTTTTGAGAATTTTGATCCTAACGAAGATGGAATTGACTTTTTTGAAAGCTTAGAAGGGATGCTTGTACAAATAAATAACCCTAAAGTGGTCGCACCGCAAAAATATGGTGAAGTCATTGTTGTTCCAGAAAATGTTCCAACAAATACGACAGCTGGCGGGTTGCGTATTACTGAAACCGATTTTAACCCAGAAAGAATGACCATTGATATCGATGACACTAGATTCGTTGCCAAAATGGGAGATCGCTTTCAAGGCTCGATTCAAGGAGTTGTCAGCTATGGATTCAGCAACTATAAAATATTGAGTGATCGTGCAGCATTGCCGCCTCTTGTTGAAGGTTCGAATGTAAGGGAAATAACGCCGATTATATTTGATGAAAACAAATTAACGATTGCTTCTTACAATGTTGAAAACTTTTCAACAAAAACAGATGATTCAAAGGTTACTAAACTAGCAGAAGCTATTGTAACGAGTATGAAGCAACCGGATATTATTGGTTTAACAGAGGTTCAGGATAATGATGGATCAACAGATAGCGGAACGACTGACGCTAGCCAAAGCGCTGCAAAATTAATTGCAAAAATTGAATCACTCGGCGGTCCAACATACACATATACAGATATTGCACCTGAAGATAAAGTGGATGGCGGGCAGCCAGGCGGAAATATTCGTGTCGGCTTCCTTTATAATGAGGAACGTGTATCACTTGTTCCAGGGACAAAAGGAACGGCCACTCAGGCAGTTGGATTTGAAAATGGCAAGCTTACGTTAAACCCTGGGCGCATTGATCCAACGAATTCAGCGTTTGAATCTAGCCGAAAACCATTAGCAGCACAATTTGAATTTAATGGCGAGAGTATCATCGTTGTCGCTAACCATTTTAACTCTAAAGGCGGAGATCTTCCTCTGTTTGGAAAAGTGCAGCCGCCTATCTTAAATAGTGAAGTCCAACGAATGCAAATTGCTGCGATTGTAAATAATTTTGTCAAGGACGTTCAAGCAAAAGATCCGAATGCAAACATTGTTTTGCTTGGTGATTTTAATGACTTCGAATTCTCAAATCCTTTGCACGTTCTAAAAGGGCAGGAATTGACAAACATGATTGAAAAAGTTCCTGCAGAAGAGCGCTTTACGTACAACTATCAAGGAAATGCGCAAGTACTGGATCATATTTTAGTATCAAATAATCTTGCTGCTTCAACTGAAGTGGATATTGTTCATATTAACTCTGGTTTCATGGAAGAGCATGGCCGTGCAAGTGATCATGACCCTGTTTTGATTCAAACTACATTGAAAGAGCCAGCAAAACCAGAAGAGCCGAAGTATGACAAAGTGTATGATCTTGTCGGCTACAAAGCGAAGAAACTTGTTATTGGACCACATAATGCCTTAATTATCATGGATAAGACTTCCTCCATTACAGAGGGGATTTGGCTGAAAAAATCAGCTACTCTAAAAGGGGAGGGCTTGAAGAAAACGAAGGTTGTGGTCAGCTCTGCTCAAAAAGGCACTATTGTTGATTTAACTGGAACAGAAGTTAAAGAGGTACTGATTGAAAAGGATAAAGTGCAGGAAATTAGAGGTGCTGAAAACGTTCAATCTTGGTCTGTTGGTAAAAAGGTTGACACTTCTCATATAAAATTTACCAACTCAAAGGGAGAAGAAATTCCTTCTCCGTTCGCTCCAAAAGAAAACAAAGCACCGGTAATGACAAAGCCTTTAGAAAAAATCACTGCTAAAACAGGCGAGCAAGTCTCGCTTGAATTAAGCGAGCATTTCTCAGATCCAGATGGAGATCAATTGTCTTACACATCATCACTTGGAAAGATAACGAACGGCTCCCGTCTTACTCTTTCAACTGAAGAAATTGGCACATTCTTAGTGGCGGTTACTGTTAAAGATGGAAATGGCGGTGAGTTAACAGCACGCTTCTCATTTACAGTAGAAGAGAAGGGGCAATTTGATGGCTATTATGAATCGGCTTCAGGCAAAACTGGGGCGGATTTGAAGTTTGCTCTCCACAATATTATTCGGGAGCAAACAAAAATTTCTTATAGTAATGTATGGGATGCACTGAGAGAGACGGATGAGGATCCGAATAATAGTAACAATATTATATTGCTATACAAAGGGGAGTCCCGTTCAAAGCTTGCGAACGGCGGGAATGTTGGTCAATGGAATCGCGAGCATGTTTGGGCGCAATCCCATGGCGGGTTCGGAACGAGCATAGGACCGGGCACCGATATTCATCATCTTCGTCCGACTGATGTACAGATTAATAGTTCAAGAGGAAATCTTGACTTTAATAATGGCGGAAACCCAGTTAGCGGTTGTGATGGCTGCTTCAGAACTTCGAATTCTTGGGAGCCGCCAGACAGAGTAAAGGGAGACGTTGCTAGAATGCTCTTCTATATGGCTGTTCGCTATGAAGGAACGAATGGCGAAATTGACTTAGAATTAAACGATAAAGTTGGTAATGGCTCGCAGCCGTATCATGGCAAGCTATCCGTTCTGCTAAAGTGGCATCTCCAAGATCCAGTAGATGATTTCGAACGAAACCGCAACAATATCATTTATGAAAAATGGCAGCACAACCGTAATCCATTTATTGATCATCCCGAATGGGCGGAAATGATTTGGGGAGAGGCAAGCTCAATAATAAATCTTGCTTCGTAAATAATATTTCTAGATAAAGAAGCTATCGCTTAATATTGCGTTAGCTTCTTTTCTAGTTTTATATGGAGTCATTTTCTCTTTAAATCAAAATAGGTTTATGCTATTGTCGAATTAAAATGATAATTAGGAATTTTTTTAATTAGAAAGAGAGGCTAATACTAGTGGGGAATATTGTATCTTTCAAAAATGTTTCATGGCGCAGGAACGGCGAGGAAATCTTAAGCAATCTAAATTGGAGCATAGGTCAAAATGAGCATTGGGCCATTCTTGGTTTAAATGGATCAGGAAAGACTTCTCTTTTAAATATTGTAACCGGCTATCAATTTCCGACAGCAGGAGAAGTAGCTGTCCTTGGAAATATATTTGGAAAAACGAATTTACCAGAGCTTCGCAGAGAAATTGGGTTCGTCAGCAGCTCATTGGACCGGTTTTCTAATAGCTTGAATCATGAAACGGTCGAAGACATTGTTTTAAGCGGAAAGTTTGCATCCATCGGTTTGTATGAAGAGGTTTCAACGGAAGATGTCGAAAAGGCGGAGTCATTAATAAACAGTCTTCGCCTCGATTACCTTAAAGGGAAGCACTTCCGTCTTTTATCACAAGGTGAAAAGAGACGAGTGCTAATCGCGAGAGCATTAATGAGCAATCCTAAGCTTCTCATACTCGATGAGCCGTGCACAGGTCTAGATGTTCTTTCTCGGGAGGAAGTTCTTTTTCTTATGAAGGCAATTGTCAATAACAATTGCCATTTAATTTATGTGACTCACCATATTGAAGAGTTAGTCGAAGAAATTACTCACGCCTTGCTTCTGCGTGATGGAAAGATCGTAGCCGCTGGACCAAAGGGAGAGGTTTTGACAGATGAACTATTATCGGAAACCTTTAAAACCCCGGTCGGTGTGCGCTGGGAAGAAAATAGGCCGTGGTTGACAGTAAAAAAAGAAAATATTATTAGTCTATAAAATTTAGGATATAAAAAACAACCCTGAATTTTCTGCTTAGCATAAAAAATTCAGGGTTTTTGCTTATAAAAAGGATAAAACTTTGTGATATGTTAACTATAATGTCTTTGGAAATGGATTTTAATATGTTAATTTAATCCCTTTTGCCTGTTCAACAGCCATTAAAGCGAGTAATTGTGTGGGGTTTATTTTGACGACATCACTCGTTAAATAAGGAAATATAAGTGGGATCTCAGTACAGCCCCCAATACAAGCTAATATCCCTTCCTCCATTTCATATCGATTTAATATAGTGCTAAGCTGCTTAATATAAACATTGGTTTCAATGTGACCTGCCTTTACTTCTTTAATAGTAAGATCAATAATTTCTTGATCTTGGTCTTTGGGCACACACAAATGAAGGCCTAAGGAATGAAAATCATTTTGATACAAATTTGTTTGGATAGTAGCCCTTGAGGCCAGAAGTATCGTTTTACCAGAAAAATGGGGATAATCTCTTTGGATGTATGTTGCTGTATTATGAATCATACTATAGATTGGGACTTTAATAGTCTTTTGTAATTGATCTAACCAAAAATGAGCTGTGTTACACGGCATAATAATAAAATCAACTCCTGCCGCTTCCAATTGTTGCGCAGATTCAACCATCATTGGTAATGGGCTTTCAGTTCCTTGTAAGATTGCTGGAACCCTAGGCGGTATTTGAGGGTGATTATCTAAAATAATACGTAAATGTTCTTGATCCGTTTTAGCAGGAGTATTTCTCACAATTTCAGTAAATAAATCGACTGTTGCCATTGGACCCATACCACCTAGTATCCCAATTTTTTTACTCATTTAAATAGCTCCCCTTGTCTATATCGTAAGGTATTACCTTTATCAATCTTTATGATACGATACTTACTGTAAACTTCTTACAAACTAACGGCACTCGATTCATCCTCTGTTTCGGCGAGTTTCTTGCCACCCCATTTAAAAAGTAATATAGCGGCAACCGTATTCCCAAAAACATTGACAGCTGTCCGCCCCATATCCATAAATCGGTCGACTCCTGTTATTAAAGCGATTGCTTCTAATGGAAGATTAAGAGATGTTAGAATAACTGACAAAACGACTAATGAAGCTGCAGGTACATTTGCTGTTCCTTTGTTAGCAATTAAGGTTGTTATAAGAATCGTTAAAATAGTAGGCAAACTTAAATGCATACCATATGCTTCTGCTATAAAACAAACAGCGAGAGACTGATAAAGTGCTGCACCATCAAGGTTGAAACTATAACCTAGCGGAAGGACAAAAGAAACCACTTTGTTTGGTATCCCCGACTTCTCGAGAATATTCATGTGTACAGGTAAAGTAACTTCAGAAGAGGTAGTAGTAAATCCTAAAAGCAATGGTTCCATTACTTTTTTAGTATACGAGAAAGGATTTATTTTAAGGGAGGCAAGGATAATCCAGAATAATACCATAATAACAAGCAAGCCAATATACATGACCCCAATTAATTTTGCCAATCCTAATATAACGCTGCCGCCTTGAGTGGCAAACACCCATGCCATGATCGCTGCTACAGCTACCGGAGCCGTTGCTACAACTCCTTTAGTCAATCTGAACATAGCTTCAAGAATACCTTCTAGAAAGTTAATGACAACTTTGGCTTTATCGCCTATAGCAGATAATGATAGACCGAAACAAATAGCAAAAAAGAGAGTTGGAATAATTTTTTGCTCGGCCATTGCATTCACAACATTGTCGGGAATGAGATCCGTGATAAATTTAACCCAATCAATTGATGTTGCAAGATTTGCCGGAAGAGTACCTGTTGCCTGTAAGGTCACTCCTGCTGCAGGATGAAAAATAGCATTTAACGTAATACCTAAAATAATACAAAACCCAGTAGCTAAATAAAACCAGATAAAAGCCAGTCCTCCAAGACGACCTAACTCTTTACGATTTGAGCCCATCTTGTAGATTCCCAAAGTAACAGCTGAAAATACAAGCGGTATAACAATCATTTTAATGGCTTTAATAAATAAAGTCCCGATAGGTTGGAGGTTTGCTCCAAAACTTGGCCATAGTAACCCAATAATGGTACCTAAGATTAATCCAATAATAATAAGAGCCCATAGAGGTAATTTTTTAAATCCTGATTTTTTCTTATGTTCCATATAAAAGAGCCTCCTTTACAAATTTTTTTTACTTTTACTTATACTTATTTCAATAATCTTCTCTACTAAATAGAGAAGATTACTTTACGATGATTTTGAGAAAAACATAGAATCATATGCATATAACGCTGGTGAACCTCCAGTATGAAGAAAGAGGACTTGATCATCGTTTTTAAAAAATCCATTTCGTATCAGATCAATCAAACCAGCAGCCACTTTACCTGTATATACGGGATCAAGCAAAATACCTTCATGCTCTGCAAATAATTTTATTGCTTCGATCATCCCAGGTGTAGGAAGGGAATACCCTTGCCCAACATATTGATCATAACAATTAATGAGTTCTTTCGGGACATCACTTGTTATACCGACATACTTTGCAGTTTTTTGTACTAGGCGATAAACAAGTTCTTCTTGCTCGTCCTTTTTTCGACTGACATTCATACCGATAATTGGGGTAGGTGTATTTGTGCCATAAAACCCTGTTACAAGGCCAGCGTGTGTTCCTGCACTGCCACTTGCGGTAACAATATAGTCTAAGTTTAGCCCCATATCGAATGTTTGTTTTAATAACTCCTGTGCACAAGCCACATAGCCTGTTGCACCAACCTCATTTGATCCGCCTCCAGGGATTATGTAGGCTTTCCTTCCTTCCATAGCTAATTTATTTTGAACTTCCTCCATCGCTTCCATCATATTTGTTCCGCGCGAAACTACACTAATCCCATCTGCACCTAATAATTTAAATAAAAAATTATTGCCATTAGCGTCTGGTGAATAACTATTAGGGACTCGTTCTTCAAGTACAAGATGGCACTGGAGCTGCTCTTTAACCGCCGCGGCAAGAGTAAGTCGACAATGATTTGATTGTACAGCTCCGCAGGTAATTAACGTGTCAGCCCCCTGCTCAAGGGCGTCGGCAACAAGAAATTCCAATTTTCTTGTTTTATTACCTCCAGCGGCTAATCCAAGTAAATCATCTCGTTTCACATAAATTGTTGGACCACCTAAGGCTTTTGAAAGATTAGAAAGCTTTTCAATAGGAGTAACGTATTCGGTATATCGTTTTCGTGGAAAGCGGGCTAAATCCATTTTTGAAATCCTCCTTTTTTCATTAGTATTAATATTTCTAATATTCATACTAATGTGTTAAGCTTAGTTAGTAAAACGAATTTTTTTAATAACGATTATAAGTTTTTCTAATGGAATGGGGGGAGATGAAGGTGGACCATCAGTTAAACATCTTTTTAACTGTTGCTGAACAGCACAGTTTCTCTAAAACTGCCGATAAACTATACATCACGCAATCAGCTGTTAGTCAGGCGATAAAATCACTAGAAAAAAAGTTTGGCATTGAGCTTTTGGAGCGTAGCAACAAATATATTGGGTTAACTAAAGCTGGAAAAATTTTATATTATCATGGGAAAGAAATTATGGAGCAATATGCACTTGTGGACAAATTCATACATGAAATACAAACGACAGCAAGTGGTGCATTATGGATTGGGGCAAGCTACACGTTCGGCGAATACTCACTTCCAAAAGTTATGAATGAGTTTAAAGCCAATTATCCAAATATTAAACCAAAAATAACGATTAAAAACACACATCGTATCATTGAACAACTACTTCGGCGCGAATTAGATATTGGAATTATTAATGGTCGAAT
The DNA here is from genome assembly GCF_036962035.1 of Bacillus sp. JJ1773. Taxonomy (NCBI): domain Bacteria; kingdom Bacillati; phylum Bacillota; class Bacilli; order Caryophanales; family Bacillaceae; genus Bacillus; species Bacillus sp. JJ1773. Next base: position 80,835 of record NZ_JBALNX010000049.1, on the reverse strand, counting down.
TCAACATCCTAACCTACTAATCAAACCCTTTGCCGTAGACGAAATGGTTGTGATTGTCCCCTACAATCATCCATTGGGATGTAAGAAAGCAGTTACTGCAGAAGAACTGAAATTTGAAACATGGGTAATTCGCGAATCTGGCTCTGGTACTCGGGAAGTTACGGACCATATGTTTCATCAGACTGGAATTGAGCCTAAAGAAATAATGGAATTTGGCAGCCTCCAAATTATTAAGGAGTCTGTGGAGGTTGGTTTAGGGATTTCCTATATTTCTAAAGGGGCGATTAGAAAGGAATTAGCATTAGGAACGCTTCGAGCATTAAACATTAAAGGATTTGATTCTACACAACACTTCTTTTACGCGACTAGAGACACACAAATTCAAACTAAAGCAGCTGAATTATTTATTCATTTCCTTGAAAAATCACATGGGGAATTTTAAGCATTTTTTCAATTTATCAGAGGGAGAGTTATTAATAGAAAATCAAATCAATAAATTAGGAGTGTCTAAATGGAGAGCATATTTCAGGTAGGGAATTTGAAGTCAAACGGCCATTATGCGCTAGCAACGATTCATAATGATGTCGTTTACGTATCTGGCCAATTTGCCATTGACCCCATAACTCAACAAAAGAAATTTGGCACAATTGAAGATGAAACGCTGCAAGCACTGAAAAACATTGAGTATATTTTAAATGAGGCAGGCAGCCAAAAGAATCAAATTTTGCGGATGACACTATATATTCCGGATATACAATTATGGGATCGTGTTGACCGTGTCTACAAAGAATTCTTCGGAAACCATAAACCAGCACGATCCGTTGTACCAACAAATGAGCTACATTTTGGTTTTAAAATAGAAATTGAAGCTATTGCATATATTTAAGTTATGAATCTATTAATCTTAATAGTTTCATTTTGACAAAAAGGGGTGAAAAACAATTAAGGAACAATATGTGTGTTATTCATGTGAAACTAAATATAATGTGACAGAAAATATATGGAAGTGCAAATGTGGAGGGATGTTAGACTTAATAAAAGAAAGGATTACCATTGATATATTAAAGTTGCGAGAAAAACCCGCAACGATGTGGCGGTACATAGATGCTATGCCATTTAAAAATAACTCTGGCATATGGCAAGCAGTTACATTGGGGGAAGGATATACTCCGTTAATTATATTAGATCAATCAGAGCCGAATACCTTTGTCAAAGTAGACTATATGATGCCTACTTTGTCTTTTAAAGATCGTGGTGCAGCAGTATTAATTGCTAAAGCAAAAGAAATAGGTGTTACGAAAGTCATTGCCGATAGTAGTGGGAACGCAGGAACTTCGATTGCGGCATATGCCTCACGTGCTGGTATAGCCTGTGATATTTTCCTCAGAGAAGGAACATCCCCGAAAAAAATTGCACAGGTTAAAGCGCATGGTGCAAACGTTCGGGCAATTAATGGTACACGGGAAGAGGTAGCTAAAGCTGCGCAAAAAGCAGTAAATGAAGAGAATGTATTCTATGCAAGTCATGTGTATAACCCCTTTTTTTATGAGGGAACCAAAACATATGCTTATGAAATTTGGGAACAGATGAAATGTGTACCTGATGCCCTTATTATTCCTGTTGGAAATGGTACTTTGTTGTTAGGCGCCTATTATGGATTCAAGGAATTACTAGAGAATGGGCTTATATCGAAAATGCCGAAGTTAATTGCGATTCAAGCAGAAAATTGTGCACCACTAGCAAAAGTATTTATGAATAATGAAACGTTTGAACCTGTCCAAAATAACGGCACAATAGCGGAAGGGATTGCAATAGCAGCACCAGCACGTTCAGTTCAAATTTTAGAAGCAATTCGTGCTACGAATGGAGAAATGATAACAACAACCGAAGAAGAAATTGTACAAGCACGTATTACATTAGCAAGGAAAGGTTTTTATGTAGAACCGACAACTGCTGCGAACTACGCTGGATACTTAAAATACAATCATTCGCCCGCTGAAACGATTATTATTCCTTTATGCGGAGCAGGAATTAAGTCGAATTAACCGAATATTTTGATTGGAAGCCAGATGTCTTGTGGAGATTGAAACTATAGCAGCCATAAAGGAGAGAGATAAATGAAATATTTCGAGTTAGAAACACCAGCACTTTTAATTGATAGAAAAATAATGATGGATAATCTTTATTCAATGCAAAATTATGCTGATGAATACAAAGTGAACTTACGACCGCATACGAAAACTCATAAAATACCTAAGCTGGCCCAATTACAAGAGGAGTTAGGAGCTGTTGGTATTACGGTAGCAAAAGTAGGGGAAGCCGAGGTGATGGCTAAAAGCGGTTTAAAGGACATTTTTATTGCCAATGAGATTGTCGGTAAATCAAAAATTGAACGAATTAGAAAACTATCTGAGATCATTGACATCTCCTTTGGCATTGATAATATCTATCAAGTAAATGAAATTGAAGAAGTTTTCGAAGGAGCAAAGAAAAAAGCTCAAGTTCTTGTAGAAATTGAGGTAGGAGAAGAACGCTCCGGGATTATTGAAGAAAATGATTTTCGTATTTTATTAGAAGCTGTTAAAGGGTGTAAAAATGTTGAATTTAAAGGTGTTTTCTCCCATGATGGACATACTTATAAGGCAGAAAATATAGAAGAGTGCAGAGAGCTTTATGTTGCAAGTGTAAAGAGAACATTGCATTTTGCGGAAATTGCAGAAGAGATGGACCTTAAACCAAAAGTCGTTAGTATCGGTTCTACCCCACCTTTCATACTAAAATTCGAAATACCAAAAGGTGTCACGGAAATAAGACCAGGGACTTATATTTTTATGGATTCCTCCCAGGCAAATGTAATTGGTACGTATGACCAATGTGCAGCATCAGTTCTTACGACAATCATTAGTAAGCCAACTAAGGAACGAGTTATTACAGACGTAGGAGCGAAAGGAATTACAGCTCAAACAAGAAATAAAGGACTTACAAAAACAAAAGGTCTTGGTCTTATTAAAGAATTTGATGATGTCCATATTTTTGGTGTTTTTGACGAACATGCTATCATTTACAATGAGGATTTCAGCAACCAAGTGAATGTAGGGGATAAAGTGCAAATCATCCCTAACCATATTTGCCCGGTTTGTAATTTATATGAAAAAGCCTTTTTAATTTCGGAAGATGAAATCGTGGAAGAACTATTGATAGAATGTAGGGCGAAATTGCAATAAATCAATCTTCTCCTATATAGATTAAAAGAAAGGGTTAGCAATTCATAGTTTATTTGTGAATTGCTAACCCTTTTGTTTTGCTGTACAAATAAGATAATTTGATGCTTTTGAGGACTCCATTACTTATTTTGGAAGTAACCGCTAATTCTTGATAAAATAAACAAAACAATCATGAGGTGATCTGTATGTGCGGCCGTTTCACATTAACAGCTTCTTTCGAGCAAATTATTGACCGGTTTGATATTGAACAATTTATTGAAGAAGATTTATTTTCTCCGAATTACAATGTGGCTCCTTCCCAATCTGTTTTATCGGTCATTAATGATGGCAGCAAAAATCGATTAGGTTTTTTAAGATGGGGCTTAATCCCCTCCTGGGCTAAAGACGAGAAAATGGGCTACAAACTGATTAATGCAAGGGCTGAAACGTTAAATGAGAAACCTAGCTTTCGCCATGCATACAAGAATAGACGCTGTTTAGTCATTGCCGACAGCTTCTATGAATGGAAACGGCATGATGATAATACGAAGACTCCGATGCGGATAAAACTGAAGTCGGATCAGCTATTTGCGATGGCCGGTTTATGGGAACAATGGAAATCTCCACTAGGGAAATCGGTATTCACCTGCTCTGTGATCACGACAACACCCAATGATCTCGTAAAAGACATTCATGATCGTATGCCAGTTATTTTAAAGCCGGAAGATGAAAAAAATTGGCTGGATCGAACAATCACTGATACAGCTTATTTAGATCAATTCCTTAAGCCGCTTGATAAGGAACTGATGGAGACATATGAAGTATCTTCACTCGTCAATTCGCCAAAGAATAATTCAATGGAATTGCTTCAGAGAATTTGTTAGGAAGTTTTTATTTTTATTTATTGTAATTCTAAATGTTTTTTTAATTCACCTTGAATACGCTGCTTTTCCTCATCAGGAACAATGAAGTAGTATATCCGGTTCATTATTGCATTGCTTCCCTCGATGGATATTTGGTCAACTTGCTTAGCAGCTGATCGATAATTTTTTTGGATGTCAACCATCTCATCCAATTCTAGATTTGTTTTTATATTTTCGCCTAATGTACTAAAAATCTCTTTATAATTGATGAGTGAGGAGATGCTTGCCCCTTCTTTAAGAATAGCGAGTATGATTTGTCGTTGTCTACCTTGGCGGCCAAAGTCTCCTCTCGGGTCCTCATACCTCATGCGGGAAAATGATAATGCATCTTCCCCATTTAACGTCAATTCACCTTTTGGGAAATGTTTCCCCTCTGAGGTAAAGTCTAAGTCATTATGGACGGTTATCCCTCCTAATGAATCAATAATCTTTATAAAACCTTCCATATTTATTTGAATATAAAAATCAATCGGCATATCTAAAAAATTCTCCACTGTCGCTATGGCCATTTCTGCTCCGCCAAATGCAAAGGCATGATTAATTTTGTCATCTGTACCACGACCGATGATCTCCGTTCTAGTATCTCGTGGAATACTGAGCATCTTAACAGAATTTAAACTTGGGCTCACTGTCAGTACGATCATTGAGTCCGAACGGCCGCGGTCACCTTCAGCTTCATCGACACCAAGCAGCAAAACAGAGAAAGGTTCTTGTTTTGTTAATGTGATTTCTTCGTTCCTCTTTTCTGATATTTCTCGTTTGATCGGCTGATGCATGGTTACGACAGCTTCTGTGATAGATTTATAAATTAAATATCCATATATTGCCGTTCCTATTAAAATTAATAGAATAGTAATTCCCGTTATATAAAGCCATGTTTTCTTTTTGCCGAATCTCATTTTCTTCCTCCATAAATTCGACTTTTCTTTTATATTTATTCATTTATAAGAGGAATAATGTTAGGCAAGGAATAAGGCAAGCGAATTTTAATAAAAAGTTCCGATTAAACTTATCAAATAGCGCATTCATTCACAGTGAAAACCGAAAACGACTCTTTAGCATTTGAATTTTATTCAGATTTTTATATTTAGCTGACAGAGAATCCTTTATTTCCGTAAAATTTGCTCCTTAGTCGAATGAATAGGACACAGAATCCGTTAATGATGAAAAAATATCATTCTTTTCATGTAATAGCGGAATCAGAGACCATTAACCTCGATAAAAACAATCTTTTCAGATACATAACGGATCTATGGTCCTCCTATCTCTAATTATGTGAAAATAATGACAATTGGTAAATTTAAGAGTAAACTTATGTTTATATACTGCATGGATTAGATATTATTTTATTTAGATATAGTTTTTAGGAGTTGAAGAAATGACAGAATGGAAAAATGGCATTGCTAAATTGGTTATCCCTACCCCTTTTGCGGTTGGTGATGTGAATATATATGCGGTGAAGGGGGAGCGGCTGACACTTGTTGATGTTGGGCCTAAAACGGAAGAAGCTTGGGAGGCTTTAAAGGCACAATTGCAAGATTTAAATCTATCTCCTGAGGATATTGATCAGGTTGTCCTTACTCATCATCATCCTGATCATGCTGGTCTTTTGGACTTTTTCCCTGCCAGTATGGAAGTATATGGACATCGTTTTAATGAAAGATGGCTAATGCGGACAGATTCATTTTTAAAGGCGCATGATGAATTTTACTATGATCTATTTCCTAAGTGCGGAATTCCAGATCAATTTTTTCCTTTTATTAGCTCGTTAAAAAAGTCTTTGCGTTTTTCCTGCAGCCGTTCCCTTACAGGTGTATTGGAAGAAGGGGACACTCCGCTGGGCCTTGGTGACTGGACGGTTATTGAAATACCCGGGCATGCTCAAAGTCATATCGGTTTGTTCCGAGAGAAGGATGGGGTTTTTATCGGAGGGGATCATTTACTGGCACATATTTCTCCGAATCCTTTAATGGAACCGCCCCTTCCTGGAGAAACAAAGCGTCCCAAACCGCAGCTGCAATATAATGAATCATTAAAGAAGTTAAGGCAATTCCCAATCCGGCTTGTTTATTCAGGGCATGGAGAGGATATTTATGATCCTAATGAATTAATTGAGAAAAGACTGGCACGCCAGCATGAGCGTGCGATTTTTATAAAAAAGTGGCTTGAGCAGGAGCCTCTTACCGTTTTTGAAATTTGCCAGCGTCTATTTCCCGCCGTATATGAAAGGGAGTTTGGCTTAACGATTTCAGAAACGATTGCCCAGCTTGACTATTTGGATGCTTTGGGGGAAATTAGTATAAATAAGGCAGGGAAGGCATTTTATTTTTCTGCTTAGCTGAGGTGGAATATGTCGGATCGTTTGAAAAATAAAACTATTATTATTACAGGTGCCTCGGCCGGAATCGGTGCATCGATGGCTTCACTTTGTGCGGAAAGAGGAGCCAATCTTGTTTTGCTCGCCCGAAGCTATGAGAAGCTTCTTTCGCTGAAAACTGATTTAGAAAGCCGTTTTCATGTAAAGGTTGATATACATAAGCTTGATGTTTCCAACACGGACGAGGTGCAGGCTGTTTTTTCAATGGTTTTGGAGCGGCTTGACCGTGTTGATGTTCTTGTTAACAATGCAGGTTACGGGGTTTTTCGCGAGGCTCATGAGGCAAAAATCGATGATATTAAAGGGATGTTTGCTGTCAACGTTGTTGGCTTAATGGCTTGCACAAGTATGGTTTTGCCTATCATGCGACAGCAGGGAAGCGGTCATATTATTAATATTGCCTCCCAGGCAGGAAAAATTGCTACACCTAAATCAAGTGTCTACTCAGCAACGAAGCATGCTGTGCTCGGCTATACAAATAGTCTTCGGATGGAGCTTACCAGCCATCGTGTTTTTGTAACGGCCGTTAACCCTGGACCGATTGAAACGAACTTTTTTACCATTGCCGATGAAAAAGGAACCTATGTTAAAAATGTAAAAAGATTTATGCTAAAGCCAGAGTATGTGGCAAAAAAGGTTGTAGATGCGATGCTGACCCCGACACGAGAAATTAATTTGCCGGGCTGGATGAATGCAGGCAGTATTGTATATACCCTTTTTCCTCGCTTGTTTGAGCGGCTTGGAAGACGGATGTTTAATCAAAAATAAACACAGCAAGCCTAATTCGGAAAAGAAACCATGCGTATTGAATACAACTTCAGTATGTCTGGTTTTTCTTATTGATTCACACTTACTAAAAATAAGGCGAATCCGTTATATACCCATACACGACATCATTCACAATGTCGTACAAATCACTTTCTTTTTCTTCATGTTTTAGTAAATTTATTTTTTCGTACATTCCCTCAAATTCCACACTATCAATAGAAATTGATTCATGATATTGCTTTAAGCATGTTTGAATCATTTTAAAAATGAGTTTTCGATCCATCTTTCGTATGCCTCCTCTTGTCGATTATACGACTTTTTAGGCGGAAAGGTATATTAAAGCCCCCTTTTTTTAGGGAATTAGTCGTAAAATTTCCATTGAATCAGAACGTATATTCGCTTATTATAGTGGGTATATATAAGAATGTGTGTTCTCTTTTTTTTTATGCAAGGAGCCTGTGTTTTTCTAGGAGGATGGCAAAAGTCATGATTGATTACAATACGATGCCCAAAAATAAAATATTGTGTGTCGATATGAAGAGCTTTTATGCAAGCTGTTCCGCTGTTATAGAGGGACTTGATCCTCTAGAATGCTATCTTGTTGTGGCTGGAAAAAAAGAGCGGAAGGGGAGTGTAGTTCTGGCGGCATCGCCAAAGATGAAAAAGGAGTTCGGTATTAAGACGGGAAACCGTTTATATGAAGTTCCGGATGATCCGCGCATTATTGTTGCGGAACCGAAAATGGCAACTTATTTGAGGATATCAACTGAAATTACTCGAGTTTTTAATCGGTATGTCCCGAAAGAGGCGATTCACACGTATAGCGTGGATGAAAGTTTTATAAAGGTGGATGGAGCTTTGCATCTTTGGGGTGATGCTCTTACGATTGCCCGAAAGATAAAGGATGATATTGAGCGTGAGTTTCAGCTGCCATGTGCCATTGGAATTGGACCTAATATGCTGCTCGCAAAGCTTTGTCTTGATTTAGAAGCGAAAAAATTAGAAATTGCTGAGTGGACTTATGAGGATGTTCAAACGAAATTGTGGCCGGTCTCTCCTTTAAGGGAAATGTGGGGGATCGGGCGCCGCGTGGAAAAAACGCTGAATGGAATGGGGATTTTCACAGTTGGCCAGCTTGCTCACTATGATTTAGAAAAGCTGGAGAAGAAATTCGGCATTATGGGAAATCAGCTCTTCCATCATGCATGGGGGATTGACTTTTCTGATATCGGTGCCCCGATTATGGAGGGACAAATTAGCTTTGGAAAAAGCCAAATTTTGCTCAGAGATTATAAAGAAGAGCATGAAATTAAGTATGTCATTCTTGAGATGTGCGAGGAGGTAGCGAGAAGGGTGCGAAGTCACCGGAAGGCAGGGAGGACGATCAGCTTTGGGATCGGCTACAGCCAAGATGAATTTGGAGGCGGCTTTTACCGTTCAAAAACAATTGATGAGCCAACAAATGTGACAATGGATATTTATCGTGTATGCATACAGCTTTTTCATCAATTTTATGAAGGAAAAACAGTGCGGCAAATTTCACTCTCCATTGGAAAACTTGTTGATGATAATGAAATGCAGCTAAACCTTTTTGATGGTAACGGCTGGAAGAAGAGGGAGCTTGGCTACACAGTTGATTACATCAGATCAAAGTTCGGAGCAGGCGCCCTTTTAAGAGCAGTCTCCTATACAAATGCGGGAACAGCTAAGCACCGGGCGACTTTAGTTGGAGGTCATAAAATGTAGCGAAGGGGGATCTTAAATGATTCGGGATCGGGGCAGAATCAAGTGGACATCTATGATGCTCCCAGAACATGTGAAATTATTGAGAGACTGGGCGAAGGAAGATATGTACGATCAAGTACGGGACATAGACGAACAAAATTTTGAAAGCATGAACACCGTCATTTCGGAGGCAATGGAATTTGGAAAAAGCGTTGCTGTTACTCATTATCGTCATAAAAATTATGAGCTTGTAATGGGGACCATTCATTTTTGGGATGAAATAAATCAGAAGCTGCATATTGTTGATCGTTTCGAGGAAGTGCACCGGATTCATATTTCTGATATAGCTGATGTGCGGGTTGCTGAGTAAGCATTTGAAGTACAAATGACAAAATTACAGTTATATGGATCGAAATAAACTAGCGAATTAACGCCCCATTATTAGTACAACAACAAACGCTCATAACATGAAAAGCTATGAGCGCTTGTTATTTCACCATAATCACCTAAATTCTCCGAAAATTTAACAAATAGTTTCTATTCTTTCTTTTCGTGATTTGGGAGGTCTTGCCTCCATAAGGCAACCGCAATCAATATACATCCAAGGAAAACAAGCACTCCATGTGCTATTCGTAGTGGCTGCCCGGCGAAGAATTGTGGGATATATAATGAAATTCCTAAAGCGAAGGGAATACCGCTCCATTTCTGGTATGTTCCCGACCTCCAAAATGTAATTGCAACTATAATTGAAGCAACAGCAAGAAACAGAAGACCTATAATGAACATAATAAGCCCCGGTCCGGAACGTACCACATTTACAAGACTAACTAGTGCATCAGTCTGCCGTGTTATTGCTTCTAGTCCAATAGCATGTAGTCCGTAGGTTTCCCCTCCGTAAAACGGCAGTGTTAAACCAACGCCAAATAAACATAATATTACCGCAGAATATGTCAGAGATTTTAATGCAGTAACTTTTAATAAGTTATGAAGACCGAGTAATCCAAATGGTAGTAATGTGAAACCGATTATTGCAAAAATATGAGCTACAAGCCATTCTGTTGATGCAAATGCTGTAGCGCCTTCCATTGATGATTCATCAGAAAAAGGACGAATTGCTGGATAAAGGACAAACAATGTTCCTGATATTACAAGAGATAAGGCACTAAAATGCTTATGAAACATAACCTGGCTTTCCTCCTTGTCAAAAATAGCTAGAAATAGGAGAGAGTGTAAGGCTATAACTTTTTTTTAGTATGATTATTCATTGAATATATTCAACAACTGTAATAATATTCCTAATTTTATAAAAGTCGAACGTTCCACGAAGAAAGGTCCTTATAATTTCACCATAAATATCTACTTAACATTTTTTACTAGACGGAATAATTAAGTTTATTCATAGAAATTGGTATGTGTTTTAACATATGAATTTGCAGCAAGACAATAAGTTCTGTCACCTTGCTAAACATGGTGAAAATAATATTATAAGTTACTATTCTTTACCTCTCTTAATAGGAGATGTTTTCTTGTTATCCATTGCAGCCATTGAATACTGATGGCCGAAAGGAGGCCCGCTAAAGTACAAATAATCCAATTTACATGTGGCATATGCTCATACATCCACCCGCCACCACCTTGGCTCAAGCTACCTCCAATTGCCATGGCAAGCAGAGAAAAACCAAAATAGCTGGCAGAAAATTGTGGCGGGGCAATTTCCGATGTGTATTCGTAGGAGGTTGGTTCCACTAGCATAATGCCAACAGCGTATGTACAAAAGCCACCCCAGAAAATTAGGAAGCTATCAGACAACCCAATTAGTAACATACCTGTTCCCATGATACCCATACCTGCTTTAATGACCGATAACCGCGAAAACTTTTTCGTCCATTTTTGCAAAGGATATTGGAGAAAAACGACAATCATCCCATAGACGATAAACAAGCTTGACACGAATGTTGAACTGTTAAACACTTTGGCAGCATGCAGAGGAATCGTCAAATACAACTGCATAAACATAAACCAAAATCCAATCATGCTAATCGTAAAATAAATAAACAGTCGATCAGACTTGACTTTTTGCCAAGAGTCATTAAAGGACTGCTTCGGTACATTTACATTTTCTTTAGGCAGCATCAAAAAAGTAATTAGCCCGCTGAAAACAAAAATCCCGCCGCATACTAAGGAAGAATAGAAAAAGTCAAGCTGCAAAAGTATTCCCCCTAATATCCCGGCACAAATAATCCCCGAATGGCGAACGATTTTATCTAGTGCAAAAATATCCCCTCGTTTAGAAGGGTGACTAAAAATGGACATAGCAGCTTTACTTGTTGGCTCAAACAAGGAACCGCCTATCCCAGCAATAATAGCAGCAACAATTAATTCCATCGGAGTTGTACAAAATGAAAATAACAGAAATCCTGCTCCGCGTAAAATCATCCCCGTACTAATCAATATTCGATAATCAAACCGATCCCCGAGCATCCCTGATAAAAAGGAAGTGCCTTGCTGTGTCAACTGGCGAATCATAAGAACGACTCCTGCAATACCAGCAGAAAGAGCTAAATTCCCAGTAATATAGGCAGATAAAAACGGAATAAATGCAAAAAAACTGACATTCATAAGAAATGAATTTACTAGTAATAACCGTATGGCTCTCATCAAGCTCTCACCTTTCATCCAAAACGAATCTATTAAAAGTGTATCAGCACAATTGCCATTTGTATAACGAATAATTATAATAGCATTAATTAAAAAACCTAATTGTAAGGATGAATAAAGTGGAAATTCAACAGCTACGTGCGTTCTTGTCTGTAGCTCAGACGAAAAATTTTACAAAATCAGCAGAATTAATGTTTATATCCCAATCAACCGTTACAATGCGTATTAAAGCATTAGAACAAACACTTGGGAAACAATTATTTGAGCGAGATAATCGACAAGTTCTTCTTACCACAGCAGGTAAAGAGTTGCTGGACTATGCAAAGAGAATTATTGAGCTTGTTGATGAAGGGGCAAGAAAAGTGAGTATAGAAGAAACATTTGAAGACTCCTTAGTCATAGGAAGCTTGCATTCATTATGGGATTATTTACTGTTTCCAATAATGAAAGAGTTTCAAGCAAAGTACCCAAGAACAGCACTTCGTTTCATTACGGGACATTCATGGGATATTGTTCAGCATGTTCTCGATGGGGTCATTGATTTTGGAGTCGTCCTTATTCCACCTACTCATTCAGAAATCGAGGTTCTTCCATTTAAAAAAGAAGAGATTAGACTTGTTACAAATGTAGATACCGACTTTACGGAAGAAATCGATTTGGCTAATTTAAGTAACTTGCCCTATATTCATATGGATTGGGGACCAAGTTATAACCACTGGTTTGAAGAGAACGTTGGAAAGGAAACGCATTCTTTAATGGTCGATCACGCCTCCCTGTATGTCCAATATTTACGAAGTGGTAACTTTTTGGGACTTTTGCCATCAGTTATAGCAGATACTTTCATACAAAGAGGTGAACTTGTGTCACTTCCCTTTCGATCGAAAACGAAGCCGCCCATCATTCAAAGCTATATCATTTATCCAAAACGCAAATTAGAATCGATTAAACGATTGCTTGAACATATGCTGCAAGTCTGACTCTAAAGCCCATTTCTAATGGAAATGATTAAAGACCCTTCAGGAGAAGCACCTTAACAAAGAAGGAGGTGTTTTTCGCATGCCAAGAGGAAACGAGCTCGAACAGCTTCCGATGGCTAATGTCGCTCCAGGTGCAGGGGATGACAGCAGCTTGATGGATCGGGAACTTCTGCGGGGGATAACGGAGGAAGAAGAGGCAGCTCCAGCAAAAGTTGGGAAGGAAACGAAAAAACGGGGATAATATCCCCGTTTTTAATGAAAAGTTTTGGTTGAACTATGCTTCTTCGGATTCCGGTGCACGAACAACAGACTCAAAATTTCCTTTATGAGATCCATCGCAAAATGGTGCTTTAGCTGATCTGCCGCAGCGGCAAAGCGAGAAAGTTTGTTTTGTTTCAAACTTGTTTCCCTCGGCATCAATTAATTCAACATCCCCTGTAATACGGTAAGAGCCGTTATCATTCACTTTAATTGTAACTTTTGTCATCTAAATCCACCCTTTCACAAAAATGCCACATTTATCTTCCATGTTAAAAGGTAAAGCAATAAAAAGCAAATAAGGCGATCTATAGCACCCTTCGACAGGACAAACAGTAGGGGAAGGTAGTTAAGGGGGCTCTATAACGCGCCCATCGGCAGGAAAAAGGGTTGTGCAAGGTAGTTAAGGGGACTCTATAACGCCCATCGGCGGGAAAAAAAGTTGCGCAAGGTAGTTAAGCCGGCTCTGTAATGCCCTTCGACAGGAAAAAAGGTTGCGCAAGGTAGTTAAGCCCGGCTCTATAGCACCCTTCGACA
>NZ_JBALNX010000049.1:66418-67367 GCF_036962035.1 Bacillus sp. JJ1773 | reverse complement strand
ATAGCACCCTTCGACAGGAAAACTATTGCATAAGGTAGTTAGAAAAGCGCTTCCAGCGGAATATGCTACAATAATAAAGAAAAAGCAAGATAAGGGGACTAGGAAGATGAACATTGTCATAACAGAAGAAGCGGCCCGGAAAATAAAAGAACGAGTGAACGGAAAAAACGGCTTTTTAAAGCTTAAATACGACATAGATGGCTGTGGATGTGTTGTTAGCGGAGTAACCGCCCTTTGGCTAGTGAGTGAATTAGATGAGGATGACCGAGAAGTTAAAACGAGTGTTGGCAGCATTTACATAGAAAAATCAAAAGAAGTGTTTCTCGATGAAAACTTAAAAATAGATTTCACTGAAAAAGCAAACTGTTTTCAATTAAAAACGCCTAATGAATACTTAAATCCGCGAATGAGTTTTTTTGATAAGACAGTTGGATAATTGCCAATTGAAGAATATTAATAGGTGAAACTTCTAATAGGATTTGTTCCTAAAGGAGTTTCACTTTTTACATTCTTAATAATTGAATTTTTAAAAACTGTCACATTAGTCAGCGGGTGTTTGTCTTAATATATAGACCGGAAGAAAAGAGGTGATTTCTATGTATATAAACAGGGCCGAATACAGTATTGAAGGAGCAGAAGAGAATATCCACGAAGATCTTATAAAACTATATCATCACCAAGTCTATACTTATTGCTATAACATTTTGAGAGACCATCACGATGCTGAAGATGCTGTCCAAGAAGTATTTATTAAAATATATCAGAGCAAAAATATTTCAGAAATTAATAATCATCGTGCATGGCTATATAAAATTGCTTACAATAATTGTTTAAATAAAATAAGAAGGAAAGCTTTAATTAAATTTATTCCTTTTACCGAAAAAGACCGACTAAAAAAGGAACCCGCCTATGATCAGCATAGCGATTTTGAATTAAATTACATATTATC
>NZ_JBALNX010000049.1:52385-66393 GCF_036962035.1 Bacillus sp. JJ1773 | reverse complement strand
CAATTATAGTACTTAGAATAATTGAGGATAGGGATTTTTCAGAGATAGCGGCGATTTTAGACATTAGCTCCTCGACTGCAAGAAAACGATTTGAAAGAGTAAAGGTGAAAATCCAAAAAATAATTGAAAGGAGAATACAGGATGAAGGATAAGATTAAATCGTTTGAAGAATTTGAGCAACGTTTTAAAAATCAGAAGCTGCCAGAAGTCCAACATAATGAATATTTGTCTACTAATGCTATAGAACGAAAAAAAGTGCCTATATTTTTACGGGCTTCATTTATCTCTATTTTTCTAACAGTATCTATCTCAGTGTCTATTGCGGCAGCCATGCATTTTACAGAATGGAAGTTTTTAAATTCTGAAGGTAAGCAAGTTTTTGAGATGAAAACAATGACAGAGGAAGAAGCAGAACCACATCATAAGTATGATGAAATTTATCGGAAGTATAGAACTGTTATGGATGAGATTAAGAAGGATATTCCGAAAGGCCAATTTAAATACTTTTTAACAGTAGAAGGCTATGAGGAAATTGGAGGGTCGGGGTTAACGATGTTATATAATGGAGAGGAGGTTAAAAGTGTAACGCAAATTCCATATGATATTAGGGAATTTCTTCATTTAAAAGATGAATTACAAAATGAATTAGTACTAAAATCAGGATTGATATATTATGAGATTCCTAATACAAAGGTAGATTTGGCAGAAGAAATGTATAAAGAGGCAAAAGAGAACAATTTGTCATATATCATAAAGGATGGAAACTTAACATCTGATATTTCTAATTTATTTCTTCATTATGAGAGCAAGATTATGAGTGTAGAAGAGGGGCGGCACTATCAAATTATAATAAGTCCTGTTAGAGAAGAAATGCACACGACAGAAAACTTAGCTGGATTCATAAATGTAAAAAGGGATGGAATAGACTTTTTATACAGCAGAGAACATCATAAAATTTATTTTATCAAAGAGGATACATCACGGAAATTTTTAATTTCCATTTCCACTTCTTGGCGAGAAGAAAATTTTGTGGAAAAAGAAGAACAAGAAGGATTAATAGAAATTGCTAAAGCCTTTTTTAATTAGCAATGATTGAGATTGGCCGGTAAAAAAAATAATTTCAGGAATAATAAAGATAAGAAAATAGACAAAGCGAGGAATTTTTTTGAAAAAGACTGCAATGTTTTTTCTATGTCTTCTTATCTTATTTATTCCATCACACACCTTGGCGGATAAAAAAATACCGATATTAATTTACCATTCCATTGACGAGTACCACGGCCATGGCTCTAAAGAGTTATATGTAACTCCAAAGAATTTAGAGAAGCAAATGATGTATTTACGAGATCACGGCTACACATTATTAACTTTTGAACGGTGGCAAGATATTCATAAAGTGAACAAACCCATTTTCATTACCTTTGACGATGGATACAAAAACAACTTAAATATAATGGCTATTTTTCAAAAACTAAAAAATGACCAGTTTAAACCAACGGGAACTATTTTTGTTATTTCCGACTTTATTGGCCGCGCCAATCGATTATCGCAATCAGACTTGAAAAATATGGCTGATTCGCCCTTTTTTTCAATACAATCTCATACTGCCACCCATCCTGATTTAACGAAAATCACAAATTTTGAATATGAACTACAAAAGTCTAAGGAGAAAATTGAAAAAATAACAGGTAAACCGGTTATTGCTCTCTCTTACCCTTACGGAAATTTCAATGCCAAGGTTATAGAGGAAACAAAGAAATACTATTTATACGGACTCTCAACCACTCCCGAATTATTTTCTGAAAAGGGTATAAAAGATGAATTGTATGTTTTACCGAGAATTTATATTAAGTATTCAACAAGTCTTGAGGAGTTCGCAAAGATAGTTGATGAAACCTAAAGGGGGCTGTTCAGAAAGTCAAAAACCTGACTTTCCGAACAGCCTCTAGTTATATTTACCTAAATAAGTAAAAGTAAGTATGTTTTATAGTCTTTTCTCATTAAATGATAAGGACGCAGAGGAACGGAGGGGAAGATAAAGTGAAGCTTAAATGGATCGCTTCTCTTTTGTTTGCGGTCCTGATATTAGCAGCTTGTTCAGGTTCAACAATGGATCGGGTCATAGAAAAGGATATCCCATTTAATGTGAAGGAAGTCATTCATAAGGAAAAGGTAAAGGATGGAATCATTCTTCTATATGTAACGAAACAGAAGATCAGCGAAGAAACGATTGACGCCGTAACAGTAGCATTTTTAAAAGGAAATGATCGGGATGGATGGGAAAACGCGGGGCATAATCATTGGGAGCATGATGAAAACGACTGGATGACTGTCTATAAGGATGTTTTTTACGAATATGATCATAGGGGGATATTGGAAAACCGCCTTCCAGTTATTTATGGAAAGATTGAACATGAGGATATTCAATCAGTGTTCGTATTCGGGGAAAATGGAAAGCTTGAAAATGTTCCTATCTTTGAAAAAGAAGGAGGACGGTACTATATAAAATTAGGAGATTATGAGACGGCGAGAGGAATATTAAAAAACTAGATCATGCCCGAATAAAAAAGGCCTAAGGGAATCAGGCCTTCTGTTGGGATTTGAAGAAAACAAAATCATTTAAAAACTCGTCTATGGCTTTTTCATAGTCCTCTCGATTTTCATTTAATGACTGAGCATGAATGCCATTTGGAGCCATGTAAAGCTGTTTGGGCCCCTTTTTCCGTTCATATAAATCCTTGGTCATATAAGGCAGAATAAAGTCATCTTTTTCACTGTGAATAAATAAAACGGGCTTTTGAATTTTACCAATCACTGAGATGGGAGACACCTGTTTAATGGCATATTTTTGCCGCAATCGTAAAAACATATCGGCAATGGGCAGGATGACAGAGGCAGGTAGTTTCATATCTGATTTTAATCGGTGTGCGAGCAATTGTTTAAAATCGGAAAATGGACAGTCGGCAATATAAAAATCCGCTCCATCCTCTAAACTTCCCGCATATAACAGCATCGTTGCCGCTCCCATCGATTCCCCGTGAATACCGAGCAAAATATCAGATCCTTTTTCTTCACGGAGCCAATCAACAATTGCCTTTAAATCAAATTTTTCATAATGACCGAAGCTAGTCGTTTTTCCACCAGACTCTCCATGCCTGCGGTGATCGTAAATAACCGTGTTAAATCCGCGCTCCAAAAACAGATTCATATATTTAATGGAATTCATCTTATTTTCTGTTACTCCATGTGCAATGATGACGAAGCGATTGTTTGGAAAGGGTTCTGCAATCACAGTTTTAAGAGGATAACCAAAGGGAGAAGGGATGAGCACTTCTGTTTTTGGCAGGCTTTCATATTCGATTGGATTGAGACGCCCGGCTTCTTTTTCCCGATCAATAATAAATTGATCTTCCTTTTTCTTCATGTACATAAGCCGATTTGTAAAATAAATCCCAATAGATGATAAAAAAAGAATGAAGGAAAGGAAATAACGGATATAACGAAGAAGTCTTTTCAATTTCATCCTCCTCTCAGCCTTTTTCTTTATTTTACCATTTAATTGGAGTTTAAAACATTTATTGTTATTCTAAATGTAAAAAACCGCTCAAGGAGCGGCGGCTTATTGTTGAGAATTCTGACGTTTTTTAGGATGGATCGCTTTTTCTAATTCCTCTGCTGCAATTGTAGGGTTAACTGTATCACTGTTTGGCTTTCCTTTTTGACTATGGCCCTTGTCACGCTTTTGACTCATTTCTTCATCCCCCTTCTATGTATTGTTAAGTACACCTAATAAGATGGATAAAGAAGGGCTGGATTATTCATTAGATAATTTTGGGCGAAATAAAAGGATTTTAGCACTATTTAATAGAAGTATAATTCATGAGATGAACGAGAAAGGATGATTAAGATGTCAAAAACAGAAGTAGTCATTGTTAGTGCAGTACGCACAGCAATAGGGAGCTTTAATGGCAGTTTAAAGGATGTATCCGCTCCTGAATTAGGTGCAATTGCGATCAAAGGAGCACTTGAAAAGGCAGGAATTAAGCCTGAGCAGGTGGATGAGGTAATTCTTGGAAACGTATTGCAGGCAGGTCTTGGACAGAATCCTGCAAGGCAAGCAGCACTTAAAGCGGGGCTTCCTGAAAGCGTTTCCGCAATGACCATAAATAAAGTATGCGGATCTGGACTGAAGGCTGTTCATCTGGCAACACAGGCGATTTTGGCAGGAGATGCTGACATTGTGATTGCTGGTGGAGTAGAGAATATGAGCCAGGCGCCTTACATATTAAAAAATGCACGGAATGGGTTTAAAATGGGCAACCAGCAGCTGTTAGATACAATGGTTTCTGACGGACTGACGTGTGCTTTTAATGATTATCATATGGGAATCACTGCGGAAAACCTTTGTGATAATTATGGACTTAGCAGGGAAGAGCAAGATGAGTTTGCTGCCGCAAGCCAAGTAAAGGCGGTAAAGGCTATTGAAGAAGGCAAATTTAAAGATGAAATCGTTCCTGTTGAGATTCCGCAAAGAAAGGGAGATCCGATTGTATTTGATACGGACGAATACCCGAAAAAAGGAACAACTGTTGAAAAATTAGCTGCACTAAGACCGGCATTTAAAAAAGACGGCAGCGTCACAGCTGGAAATGCTTCGGGCATCAATGACGGTGCTGCAGTTCTAATTGTTATGAGCAGAGAAAAGGCTGATGAGCTTGGAGTTCAGCCACTTGTTGTAATTAAAGGAAATGCAAGTGCAGGAGTGGACCCAAGTATTATGGGCATAGGACCAGTAAATGCTGTTAAAAAGGCACTTGAAAAAGCAGCAGTATCAATGGAAGAATTAGAGTTAATTGAAGCAAATGAGGCATTTGCAGCACAATCACTAGCTGTAGACAGAGAGCTTCAGTTTAATAAAGATATTCTGAATGTGAATGGAGGAGCCATTGCATTAGGACATCCAATTGGAGCAAGCGGTGCTAGAATTCTAGTGACATTAATTCATGAGATGATAAAGCGTCAGTCGAAAAAGGGGCTTGCCACATTATGTATCGGCGGAGGACAGGGTGTTGCTACCGTAGTTGAACTAGTTTAATAGTGATGGATAAAGCCTAAATTATACGTTCTCGATGAGAGGAGAGAATGACATGAAAACAATTTCTACTTCCTTTAACGAAGCAGTGAAGGATATTCATGATGGTGCTGTTTTAATGGTTGGCGGCTTTGGACTTTGTGGAATCCCGGAAAATTTGATTCTAGCTTTAGTGGAGAAGGGTGTTAAAGATTTAACGGTTATTTCGAATAACTGTGGGGTAGACGAATGGGGGCTTGGTCTCCTGCTAAAAAATAAACAGATTAAGAAAATGATAGGTTCCTATGTAGGTGAAAATAAAGAGTTTGAAAGACAGGTGCTGGCCGGTGAAATTGAAGTCGAACTTCTGCCGCAGGGAACGCTGGCAGAAAAAATTCGTGCCGGCGGTGCTGGCATCCCGGCCTTTTATACGCCTGCAGGAGTAGGTACTCCCATTGCAGAGGGGAAGGAAACAAAGATTTTTAATGGAAAAGAATATTTGCTTGAAGAAGCACTAGTCGCTGACTTCAGTTTAGTAAGAGCTTGGAAAGCGGATAAGATGGGCAATCTTGTTTATCACAAAACGGCGAGAAACTTTAACCCGATGATTGCCGCTGCAGGAAAAGTAACGATAGCCGAAGTGGAAAATCTGTATGAAATCGGTGAGCTAGATCCGAATCATATTCATACCCCTAGCATTTACGTGCAAATGCTAATTGAAGGGATTCAGGAAAAACGCATTGAAAGACTGACGTTAGCGAAATAATTTACGGGAAGGAGAAGTTGCCATGAGTAACGATAAAGCTGGAGTTCGTGAAAAAATTGCGCGAAGAGCTGAAAAGGAAATTGAAAATGGCTTTTATGTGAATCTAGGTATTGGAATGCCAACACTCGTTGCTAACTATATTTCAAGTAATAAGCAAGTCGTGCTTCAATCTGAGAATGGTCTGCTTGGCATAGGCCCTTACCCTTCTAAAGAGGAAGTGGACCCTGATTTAATTAATGCTGGAAAAGAAACAGTGACAGCTATTCCGGGTGCTGCTTATTTTGACAGTGCTGAATCCTTTGCCATGATCCGTGGAGGACATGTCAATATAGCGATTCTCGGAGGAATGGAGGTCTCTGAAAATGGGGATCTCGCAAACTGGATGATTCCAGGCAAGATGATTAAAGGAATGGGCGGAGCGATGGACCTCGTTCACGGTGCAGGCAAAATTATCGTCATTATGGATCATACGAATAAAAACGGGGAGTCGAAAATCCTCAAAGAATGCAGCCTCCCATTAACAGGCAAGGCAGTTGTCAATCGGATTATTACGGAGAGAGCGGTCATTGATGTAACGGACTCAGGACTTAAGCTTGTGGAAGTGGCTAAGGGCTACACTGTTGAGGAGGTTGTCCAATCAACCGAGGCTTCTTTACAGGTAGACGATCATGTTCTAACAGACGCTTATTAAATTTGAGGGGCACAGTTATCAATGGCTGTGCTTTTCCTAATTAAAGGAGAGATACTATGACATTTGGATTTAAAGGAATTGATCATATTCAATTAGCAGCACCAAAAGGCTGCGAGGAGCAGGCAAGATTATTTTTCGGAGAAATCCTTGGTCTAGAAGAAATACCGAAGCCAGAAAATCTCCAAAAGCGGGGAGGCTGCTGGTTTTTATGCGGAAACCAGGAAATACATATAGGGGTGCAAGAAGAATTTCTACCGGCAAAAAAAGCCCACCCTGGCTTAGTTGTAGAAAACTTAGAAGGTTTGCGTAAAGAATTGGAAAATAAAAAGATTATGATAAAAGAAGAACCGCCTATAGAAGGAAGAAATCGCTTTTTTGTCGATGATCCATTCGGCAATAGAATTGAATTTCTCGAGTTTGTAAAATAAGTAATTATGATATAATTGGTGATAAAATTAATTTTATGAGGGGATTTAGATGAAAAAGAAAAAGCGGCATTCCCAGCCTAAAAAGGATGATAAACCAATTACACTTGGCGATATGCTAAACCAAGAATTGATGGAAAAACTAAAAGATACGAAACAGGAATTAAAAGCAGCAGAAGATAAACAAAAAGAAGAGGAAGAGCAAAGAAAGAGAGAAGAAAGAAGATTACGGGAAAAGAACAAGAGCTTTGAAGAATTGCTTGGTGAAAGCAATCTTAACTGGAAGGAATATAAATAGGGTGATAAAAAAATCGCTTAAGTTTAAGCGATTTTTTTATTGCATTATTATCTATGCTGCTCATACAAACTCATTTTTGTGATTGATTCTATAATGGAGAGCTCATCTCCCGATAATGGTTCTGCTACAATGGCTTTTGCGTTTTCCTTAACTTGTAGAACAGTGCTAGCTCCTGCAATAACAGACGAAACAGCAGAATGAGCTAAATTATATTGCAAGGCAATTTCTGTCATGGAACGGGTATGAGAAAGTTTTTCCCGCAAGAGCGGAATGGTTTCCTGTAATTCTTCCAACTGATAGTCTAAATAGCCTTTTTCCGATGCTTTTTCTAACATTTTATCGCTTAAGATCCCTTTTGCAAGCGGTCCGCGTGTAACAGCTCCTATACCGTTTTTCTGAAGAAGCGGCAGCACTTCCTCTTCCGGACGGCGATCTAGAATACTATATTGAATCATTACAGACACAAGATTCGATTTATTCACATATTCACGAATGACATTAGGCCGAATAGAAGATATTCCGTAAAAGCGGATTAAACCTTCTTCTTTTAACTCCTCGAATGCTTCAATCGTTTCATCGATTGGATCCTCCATCGTCCCGCCATGAAGTTGGTATAAGTCAATATAATCCGTACCTAATCTGCTTAAGCTTGCTTTGACAGCTTCTTTTATATACTTTTTAGAGGGGTCCCAGCTCCAGCTATCTTTGTTGTCATTCCAGCGGTTTCCTGCCTTCGTAGCAATGATGACCTTATCCCTTACATGGCGTAGAGCCTGCCCAACAATTTGTTCGTTTGTTCCGAAATCATATAAGTCGGCTGTGTCAAAGTAGTTAATCCCTGCTTCTAATGCAGCTTCGATAATTTCTTGCGCTTTTTTCGCATCCGTACCGAGGGACATGCAACCAAGTCCGAGCTCACTTACATATAAATCTGACTTGCCCAACTGTCTTTTTTTCATAAAAATAACCTCAATTTCACCTTTTCTTTTTATTTTAACGAAAGAAATGAGTGGACCACAAATAAATTGGACTTTTTTGTAATAAAAAGCTAAATCCGGGGTTTCGCAAATAATTCTGTCGCTTTCACAAATAAATTGCCACTTTCGCAAATAAATCCGCGACTTACACAAATAAATCTCAGCCACCTTTATATGAGGTCTTTTTTAGTTCGACCCACTCTTTTATCAACCGATACTCCTTGCTGTAATCCTTTAGCTTCTCCCTGATTTCCCATGCTTTTCCGACTAAGATGACGCCCTTCTCGTGAACATATATTTTCATGTCATACTCCCTCAATTAAAGTATGATAATATGTATGAGTACACTTAAACGGAATAGAACAGGAGTGACTGGAATCATGAGTCGCCTAGAAGAAAAAACGACCAATATTGAAAAAATATTTACTGGAAAAGTAATTAGTCTTCAAGTAGAAGATGTTGAGTTGCCAAACGGAAAAATGTCCAAGCGAGAAGTCATCAAGCATCCTGGGGCAGTAGCAGTACTTGCAATAACAGACGATGAAAAAATTGTCATGGTGGAGCAATATCGTAAAGCATTGGAAAAGACAATTGTTGAAATTCCTGCTGGCAAACTAGAAGCAGGAGAGGATCCAGAGGTTTGTGCAAAAAGAGAGCTTGAAGAAGAAACTGGTTATGACTGCAAAGAAATGGAATGGCTGATTTCCTTCTATACTTCTCCTGGATTTGCCGATGAGATCATTCATTTATACATCGCGAAAGGCTTGGAAAAAAAGGAAAATGCAGCATCACCAGATGAGGATGAATTCGTAAATTTGCTCGAGTTGACGCTTGACGAGGCAGAGCAATATATAAAAGAAAAGAAAATATATGATGCCAAAACTGCATATGCTATTCAATATTTGCAACTTCAAAAGGTGTTGAAAAAGTAAATGAAGGATTACTATTCAGATTTACATATTCATATCGGCCGTACGATGACAGGGAAGCCGGTAAAAATAACAGGAGCAAAATCACTTACATTTACAAACATTATTGAACATGCGCGAAATGAAAAAGGGTTAAACATGATTGGGATTATTGATTGCCATTCTCCCGAGGTAATTCTAGAAATTGCTCAGCTCATGGAAACTGGAGACGTGATCGAGCATCAAGAGGGCGGTTTACAATACGGAGATTTAACCATAATCCCAGGTTCTGAATTGGAAATTTACGATGAGAACTGCCAAGGACCTATTCATGTACTTTGTTATTTTCCTACATTAACAATGATGAAGGAATTTTCGTCCTGGCTTTCGCACCACTTGAAAAATATCACTCTAAGTTCACAAAGAATTTATGCTTCAGGCCGTGAGCTTCAGACAAAGGTAAAAGAATTAAGCGGATTATTTATCCCAGCCCATGTGTTTACACCTTTTAAAAGCCTTTATGGAAAAGGGGTACACAGATCTTTAGAGGAAGTGTTTGATAAAAACCAAATTGACGCCATTGAACTTGGATTAAGTGCTGATACAGCAATGGCAGATCAAATAAAAGAGCTGCACAACTATTCATTTTTAACGAATTCTGATGCTCATTCCTTAAAGAAAATTGCCAGAGAGTATCATGTCCTCCAAATGGCTGAACCTTCTTTTCTAGAATTGGAGAGGGCGTTAAAAGGAGTGGATGGGCGGAGAATCAAAGCAAACTACGGACTTGATCCGCTTCTTGGGAAATATCATCAAACCGTATGTTCCCAGTGCTTTGCCCCATTTGATCCGATTCATAATGAATGTGTAAATTGCGGTAGCACAAAGTATATTAATGGGGTCGCTGACAGAATTGTTGAATTAAAAACAGCAAGTGAATCTCCAAATCATCGGCCGCCATATGTACACCAAGTTCCGCTGGAGTTCATTTCGGGGCTTGGTCCAAAAATGCTTCAAAAATTACTTGATCACTTTGGTACTGAAATGGCCATCTTGCATGAGGTTCCATTAGAAAAATTAAGTGAAATTATTCCTACAAAAACTGCAGAACTTATCGTAAAGGCCAGGGAAGGAAAACTGAGTCTTACAGCAGGAGGCGGCGGTAAATATGGGAAAATTGCTGATTAATACAAGTACAAACAAGAGAAAAAGACTGTTTAATTCAGTCTTTTTTCTCATTATTAACAAAAAATATTATTTATTTTTCTTCACTATTGCAAACACACAAGTATCCCTTAGCTCTTTACCATCAGCGCTTAGGTCATTATTCACTAAAATGCCTTCTAATCGGAATCCTAATTTTTCAGGTATCTTTCTGCTGCTGATATTTTTCGGGTCACAGCGAATTTCAATCCGGTTTGCTTCTAAATCGTTAAAAGTAAAATCAATTAAACCGCTAACTGCTTCTGTTATATAACCATTTTTTTGATGGCGGGAGTCACACCAGTAGCCAATTTCAAATTTTCGGACATCCCAATTTATTCGATGCAAGCCTGTGGAACCAACGAACACTTCATCTTCTTTTCTAAAAATATGAATTCGAATATCTTCCCTCGATAAAAATTGAGAATAAGATTTACGGATATTTATTTCGACATCATCAACCGATTGTTCTTTGTTAGCAAAAGGAAGCCATTGCTTCAAATCTTCAATAGAGGCCTGGATTGATTCATGAACGGTTCTCCCATCGCCTGGCATACAAATTCGCATATAAAGTCTCTCAGTTTCAATTCTATCCGGAAATTCAATTAATACTGGATTCATCGTAAAAATCTCCCTCCTGAATTAAGTCAATTTTGACTATTATAATGTAAAATTCAAAAAAATCAACTGTATTTTTTCTGCTCTAAATTTGTCATACAGCAAAAGGACAAGCATACAATTTAATAACAGAATTGTTGCAGGAGGAAGAGCAATGAGAAAAAAAATGTACCAGAACGTCATCGCAACCCATTTTCGTGAGCATTCCTCAATTTATTTGTTTGTGATTGTTTTATTTCTAATGGGTGTTATTTTCGGAGCCATCGTTGTCAACAGTTTAAGCTTAACGCAAAAGGAAGATTTATTTTTTTATTTATCCCAATTTTTTAGCCAAGTTTCTAATGAGGAAGTTGCAACTACGAAGGATCTTTTCAAACAAAGTCTCTTTCATAACATGAAATTTATTGGGTTAATGTGTATTTTAGGTATATCCATTATCGGTCTTCCGATCATCCTCATTCTTTTATTTATGAAAGGGATGGTTGTCGGATTTACAGTTGGATTTTTAGTTAATCAAATGGGCTGGAATGGATTTTTATTATCCTTTGTTTCTGTTTTGCCGCAAAATTTTATCATCATTCCGATATTTATCATCTCAGCCACGCTAGCCGTTTCTTTTTCATTAAAAATGATTAGCAGACAATTTATGAAAAAACTCGGGCCGCCGGTAATGCCTTTGTTTGGAAAGTATATGATGTCATTTGCTTTTGCCCTCGTGTTTTTATGCTTAGCTGCTGGAATTGAGGCCTTTTTATCCCCTATCTTAATGAAATCGGTGATAAATTCATTATAATGACAGAGTTATTTTAAATGATTCCTATTTAATAATAATTATCTTTGCTTAATTGTAATAATTTTATTTTGAATCTCCTCCATTATCTGCTATAATGAGAATGTGTAAGTGGGCGAGGAGGACTTCGGAATGGAAAGCAGAATTGATAGAATAAAGAAGCAGTTGCATTCGTCTAGCTATAAATTGACGCCTCAGCGTGAAGCAACCGTTCGCGTATTATTAGAGCACGAAGAGGATCATTTAAGCGCGGAAGATGTCTACCTCCTAGTTAAAGAAAAATCGCCTGAGATAGGCTTAGCAACTGTATATAGAACACTTGAATTGCTAACAGAACTTAAAATTGTCGATAAAATCAATTTTGGTGATGGGGTATCCCGCTATGACCTTCGCCAAGAAGGAGCAGCACATTTCCATCATCATTTAGTTTGTATTGAATGCGGGGCAGTGGATGAAATTCAAGAAGACTTACTTGAAGATGTAGAAGAAGTCGTTGAACGCAGATGGAACTTTAAGATTAAAGATCATCGACTTACTTTCCATGGAATTTGCCATCGCTGTCATGATAAAGATAATAATGAAGAAAGTGAATAACAATAAGATTAGGTAGTTCAGTAAGTATTGTAAATAGCATATTAATCAGCAGACCAAATCGAATCTGATTTGGTCTTTTTTAGCTTTGTCATATTATTTTACAACAAGAAGCATATGAATTAACAACGAGACAACGACTATTGTTATCTTGGCGGACAAGAGTTCTGTTATTCGTAACAAAATGGGTTAATTCCTTATGTTTGCGGACATAGCTTCCTCTATTTTGTAAAAAAGCAGTGATTTCCTTCTGTAATTCGTGAATAGCGTACTCAGTGTCCGCATAGCTCTTAAATTAGGTCATTTTATGAAAATAACGGATCAAATGTCCGTATAATTTTTACAACTGTATTTGATAAAAAGTCAGTTTAGAAATTCACTATGTTAGGTATATTTCTTGTCCAAGATGGCATAACCTTTAGTAATAAGGTTTTGTGGGGGAAAGTAGAATGGTATCTTGGCTAAAAATCGCATTTCAGACAATAAAGGTATTCGTGCTTTTCACTGGATGCACAATCCTTTTTTATTATGGTATTATGTGGTTAAATGAAGAATATCAGGATTATCACCGGTATGATGAGCCAAAGGGAGCGGCTGTGAAGGTTTCAGCAAGTGCAAACAACAGTGAATCTTCAAATTGGCTGAACCGGTTAATTCTTTTTTATTTAAATGGGGAGTAGAGTCATCATGGAGGACGAGCTTAAAGATTTTATTCATTATTTAATCGTTGAAAAAGGTCTCGCAAGAAATACAATTGTTTCATATGAAAGAGATTTGAAAAGCTATACGAAGTACTTAAAGAATGTTGAAAAGCTGACATCCGTAAATGAAGTTCAGCGCACTCAAATCATTCATTTCCTAGGGTTATTAAAAGAGCAGGGGAAATCATCGAAAACAATGGCAAGACATGTTGCCTCCATTAGAGCATTTCATCAATTTCTTCTCCGTGAAAAAGCTGCTGATCATGATCCCTCTGTTCATATAGAGTCTCCTCAGCATGAGCGAACTCTGCCAAAGGTGTTAAACATGCAAGAGGTTGAGATTTTACTAGATTCACCTAAAGCAGATGATCACTTCGGAATTCGTGATAAGGCCATGCTTGAGCTCCTTTATGCAACCGGAATTCGGGTCAGTGAATTAATTGGGTTAAATATGGGCGATGTCCATATTACGATGGGATTTGTCCGCTGTATTGGAAAAGGAAATAAAGAGCGAATCATTCCAATTGGAAAAACAGCAGCAACGGCACTAAATCAATATTTACAAGAAGGAAGAAAACATTTTGTCTCAAAAAAAGTTCAGGATGATGCATTTTTTCTCAATCATCATGGCAAAAGACTGACAAGGCAGGGGTTCTGGAAAATTCTTAAACGTTTGTCAGCTGAGGCAGGGATCGAAAAGGATTTAACCCCACATACACTAAGGCATTCCTTTGCTACTCATCTTCTTGAAAATGGCGCTGATTTACGTGCTGTCCAGGAAATGCTTGGACATGCGGACATCTCAACTACGCAAATTTATACACATGTGACGAAAACTAGATTAAAAGATGTATATAGTCAGTTTCATCCGCGAGCTTAGTATAAAGTGAAACTTCAATCAGCGGGGTTTACTTTCATCCCCCACTGCTTGTTAGTTGCGGCCCACGGAGGTGGGTCACACAGACGTTG
>NZ_JBALNX010000049.1:0-52302 GCF_036962035.1 Bacillus sp. JJ1773 | reverse complement strand
TGATCCCCCACTTAGAAATTTTTGTTTAACTCAACTTCTTGAAGAGGGGGTCTTACAGCCCGTTAATCTGCGATAAACCTATAGATCAATAAGCTGTCATAGTAATTGGCAGCTTTTTTCTTTTATTTTTTGCTTCCCTTATGTAAAATATAGAAGTCAGACTTCTGACGTATGAGAAGAAAAATTGTGTTAATCACAATTAAGAAAGGGTAACCTTAAATATAGTAAAAAAACAAAATAAATCGAATTTCGTTGTAACCGCATTCATGAAATTAGGAGGAATGAATATGTCATCATTTGCGTATAAAAGAATATTCGTCATCGTCATGGATTCTGTAGGGATTGGTGAAGCGCCTGATGCAGAAAAATTTGGGGATATCGGTGCAGATACACTAGGTCATATTGCAGATAAAATGAATGGACTAAAGATGTCGAACATGGCAAAGCTTGGTCTTAGTAATATCCGTGAAATTAAAGGAGTTAAAAAAGCTGAAAATCCGCTTGCTTTTTATACAAAAATGCAGGAAGCGTCGAATGGAAAGGACACAATGACAGGTCACTGGGAAATAATGGGCCTAAATATTCAAACTCCATTTCAAGTTTTTCCTAATGGCTTTCCAGAAGAGCTCATATCCGAATTAGAATCACGTACAGGAAGAAAGGTGATTGGCAATAAACCAGCAAGCGGAACGGAAATTATTGTAGAGCTTGGGGAAGAGCATATGAAAACAGGGGCTCTCATCGTTTATACTTCAGCTGATTCCGTTTTGCAAATTGCGGCCCATGAAGAAATTATTCCGATTGAGGAGCAATATCGGATTTGCAAAATTGCCCGCGAATTAACTTTAGATGAAAAATATATGGTCGGCAGAGTGATTGCCAGACCTTTTACTGGCAAGCCAGGAAATTTCCAAAGAACTTCTAATCGTCATGATTATGCGCTAAAGCCATTTGAACGGACAGTTATGTCTGAGCTAAAGGATGCAGGATTGGATGTTATTGCGATTGGAAAAATTTCCGATATATTTGATGGAGAAGGGGTAACTGAATCACTGCGCACGGTTTCAAATATGGACGGCATGGATAAGTTATTGCAATCATTCGATATGGATTTTACAGGCTTAAGCTTCCTTAATCTTGTTGATTTTGATGCACTTTATGGACATCGGCGTGATCCAATAGGCTATGGCAAAGCGCTTGAAGAATATGACGAGCGCCTTCCTGAGGTATTTGCCAAAATGCAAGAGCATGATTTATTAATTATTACAGCAGATCATGGAAACGATCCCGTCCATCATGGAACAGATCATACGAGAGAATTTGTGCCACTCTTAGTTTATGAAAAAAATATGGAAGAAGGTAAAGAGCTTCCGATTAGGAAAACCTTTGCGGATATCGGTGCTACCGTTGCAGAAAATTTCCAAGTTAAAATGCCAGCAAATGGAAGAAGTTTCTTAACAGAATTAAAATAGGAGGAAAAGTGAAAATGGATTATCAAAAAATTCAGCAGGCTGCACAATTTTTAAAAGGAAAATATAAGCAGCAGCCATTAATTGGCCTTATTCTTGGTTCAGGATTAGGTGTATTAGGAGATGAAGTAGAAGACGCCTTAAAAATTCCATACAATGAAATTCCTAATTTTCCAGTTTCCACGGTAGAAGGCCATGCAGGAAATCTAGTCTTTGGCTTATTAAATGGAGTTCCCGTTGCAGTTATGCAAGGCCGTTTTCACTATTATGAAGGATATAGCTTCGATAAAGTAACATTTCCGGTAAGAGTCATGAAGGAGCTTGGAATTAAGCAATTAATTGTGACTAATGCTGCCGGCGGAGTAAATGAAACATACTCGCCGGGGGATTTAATGCTTATTTCTGATCACATTAATAACATGGGGAATAATCCATTAATTGGTCCAAATGATTCTCAGATGGGGGTACGTTTTCCTGATATGTCAGAAGCATACTCTAAAGAGCTGAGAATGCTTGCAAGAAAAATGGCCGAAAAATTAAACTTGTCCATTCAAGAAGGTGTGTATGTTGGAAATACAGGCCCGACCTATGAAACTCCTGCTGAAGTCCGCATGCTCCGTACTATGGGCGGGGATGCTGTAGGAATGTCAACCGTTCCTGAGGTAATAGTGGCAAGGCATGCAGGATTGAAAGTGCTCGGAATTTCATGTATTTCGAATATGGCAGCCGGAATCTTAGATCAGCCGCTTAACCATGAAGAGGTTATTGAGACTACAGAGAAAGTGAAGACTCATTTTCTGCAGTATGTAAAAGAAATTGTCGCAGAGATGGGAACAAAAAATTAATTTTACCAAATTAAACTTTCGCATTACCCATGAAATTATGAAAACGGATCGGTGATTAAAAATGAGAATGATTGATATTATTGAAAACAAACGAGACGGAAAAGAGCTTTCTTCTGAAGAAATTCAATTTTTCATTCAGGGATATACGGATGGATCTATTCCTGACTATCAAGCAAGTGCCCTAATGATGGCGATTTATTTTCAAGATATGACTGAAAAGGAAAGAGCCGATCTAACTATGGCTATGGTACAGTCAGGGGATCAAATCGATTTATCAAAAATTGAAGGAATAAAGGTAGATAAGCATTCAACGGGTGGAGTTGGGGATACAACAACGCTAGTATTAGGACCACTCGTTGCAGCGGTAGGCGTTCCCGTAGCAAAAATGTCTGGCAGAGGTCTCGGACATACGGGCGGAACGATTGATAAGCTGGAATCAGTCAATGGTTTCCATGTGGAACTGGAGAACGAAGAGTTTATAAATCTTGTCAATACAAATAAAATTGCTGTCATTGGACAAAGCGGGAATTTAACACCTGCTGATAAAAAGCTATATGCTCTTCGTGATGTAACGGCTACAGTGAATAGCATTCCGCTAATCGCAGGCTCCATTATGAGTAAAAAAATCGCGGCTGGTGCGGATGCCATTGTTCTTGATGTCAAAACCGGCGCCGGAGCTTTCATGAAAACACTTGATGACTCAAGGGAGCTCGCAAAGGCGATGGTTCAGATTGGTAACAATGTTGGCAGAAATACAATGGCAATCATATCTGATATGAGCCAGCCGCTCGGGTATGCAATCGGAAATGCATTGGAAGTGAAGGAAGCTATTGATACGCTTAAAGGGGAAGGTCCAGAGGATTTAACTGAACTATGCCTGACTTTAGGAAGCTATATGGTTTATTTAGCTAAAAAGGCTAATACACTGGAGGAAGCACGTACCATGCTGGAGGGTGCCATAAAGGATGGGACTGCATTAAATGTCTTTAAAACCTTTTTAACCGCGCAAGGCGGGGATGGGGCCGTTGTAGATAATCCAGACATGCTTCCACAGGCGAAGTATACTTTTGAACTGGAAGCAACGGAAGATGGCTATGTATCTGAAATGGTCGCAGATGAAATTGGAACAGCGGCTATGCTTCTTGGAGCGGGAAGAGCAACGAAGGAGTCTGTTATCGATCTTGCTGTTGGTCTAATTCTTCGCAAAAAAATTGGCGACCAAGTAAAAAAAGGCGATTCGCTCGTAACCATTTATAGTAACTTCGAAAATATTTCAGAGATTACAAAAAAGCTATATGAGAATATAAGGATATCTGAGAATAAAGTAACCCCACCAGTATTAATTCATGAAGAAATAACTGAATAAGAACTGAAAAATAGAAGCGTCAGTGGAACTAATTGAACTGTAACCTATAAAGTGGACAGTATAAAAAAGCCCTATTATTAAGCAGCTAACAGATGACTCCGGTATTGTGCCGGAGTCATTTTCTTTAGGCCCCATTGATATCTTCTGTTATTGTATTCATCTATGTACCCAGAGATTAACTCCTTTAGTTCATAAAATGCTTGGCATTTAGAATACTCAACCTCGTCCTTGAGATGCCCAAAGAATGATTCCATAGGTGCGTTATCCCAACAATTTCCCTTTCGTGACATGGATTGTGTCAGTTTCATTTCCTTAACTCTCTTTTGGTACTCAGGATGAGTATAATGCACTCCCTGATCCGAATGAAGGATGGCTTCAGGGTGGATAAGGTCTCCAATGGAGTCAGAGAGCTTGTCCAAAGTATCATAGACAATCTCCATTCTCAAGGTTTTGGATAAGTGATAAGCTAAAATTTCTCGTGTTGAAGCATCCTTCACGCAGGATAGGTAGGCTGGTTTGCCAGATCCATAAAAAACATAAGTTATATCCGTAAGCAGTACCTTGCCTGGCTCACCCTGATCAAATTCCCTGTTTAAAATGTTAGGGAGTGAACGATGTTCCTGATTCGCCTTGGCTAATTTTTTGTATGGGTTCATTTGTCTGATCCTTGTGAACAAATTAAACTGCCTCATTATTCTACGGATTTTCTTGTGATTCATCACTACCATATAGTCATTCTCTAAGATCATTTTGATAGTGAGAGCTCCAGCTTTTCCTTTTTTCTCATCGAATATAAACTTGATAAGCTCATAATCCTTTAAATCGGATTCTTGTCTATTTCCCCGTTTGCCTTCAGCCTTTTTCCATGCATAATAGCCACTTCTGCTTACCCCTACCATTTTACAGAGGTAAGTTACCATTTTGGCAAGCTTATACTGGCGTGTTGTTTGTTCAATAAGCATGAACTTCTCAGATGTCTTTATTGTTTCCTCTTCGCCGCCTGCCTTTCGAGTTCTTCTAACTTTTTTAGGAAGTCAAGCTCTGCTTCCAGGTATTTAATTCGAGCTTCAGCCTTTTTCAAACTGTCTTCAAGTGAAAGGGATTTTGAAGAAGGTCTTCCGGTGCTCCCTTTACCTCTACGTTCCGTTGTGAAGCCATCTTCCCCGAATTCCTTATACGTCTTTCTCCATCTTTTAAGGCATTGTTTAGGTTTTTCAGCCCCAATAACTTTTAAGTCAAAACCATGTTCAATAAAGATTTGTGAAGGACTTTTGCCCTCCAAATTCTCCTTCACTGCCATTGTTTTAAACTCAGGCTTATAAGCAATGGACCGTTCTGATACATGATCCACGTTTGGGTTATTCACCAAGATTTTCATCTCTAATTCATTAAAAATTATTTTACTCATTTTGTTCCCCCGATAGTATCTCTGAAATGATTATAATCGGGTTTCTATCCTATGGATATAAAAAACCCGAATAGGGGACTTTTTTTAATGTCCACTATTCGGGTTATAGTTCAAATTTCCCTGGCGTTTTTTTATGTTTAATAAGTAATGATTGATCCAAATTTATAAATTATCCGATCCTGAAGAAAATATTCATTTTAGTATGGAACGAGTTGTATAATTTCCCTCCAATTGGAAAGGATGGAGCCTATAAAGAATGGAGGGTTATGTGATGAAACGAATAATCTCTATAATGGTGATGTCCTTTTTATTAGCATCTGCCTTTGTACCATCTGCTTTAGCTAGAGAAAGTGAGGTAGATCTTGTCCAAAATGTGAAGTCTGCTATTTTAATTGAGCGCGACACAGGGACAGTGCTATATGAAAAAAACAGTGATGAAAAACTTCCGCCCGCAAGCATGACAAAGGTTATGACCATGCTCCTAATCATGGAAGCAATTGATAATGGAAAGCTTTCCATGGATGAAAAAATTCGTACGAGTGAATATGCAGCTTCAATGGGAGGTTCCCAAATTTTCCTTGAGCCTGGTGAGGAAATGACAACGAAGCAGATGTTAGAAGGGATTGCGATTGCATCTGGAAATGATGCATCTGTTGCCATGGCAGAAAGGCTTGCAGGTTCTGAGGAAGAATTTGTCAAGCAAATGAACAAAAAGGCAAATGAACTCGGGTTAAAGAATACCGAATTTAAATCAGCCACTGGACTGCCTGGTAAAAAGGATTTCAGTACTGCTCATGATATGGCAATTATGGCTAAAGAACTTCTTAAATATGAAGATATAACTAAATTTACTAGTACCTATGAATCATACTTGCGTGAAGGCTCAGATAAAAAGTTTTGGCTCGTCAATACGAACAGGCTAGTTCGTTTCTACCCAGGTGTTGATGGACTAAAGACTGGATTTACAAATGAAGCTAAATATTGCTTAACAGCAACAGCACAAAAAGACGGGATGCGAGTCATAGCTGTTGTGTTTGGAGCGCCTACATCTAAGGAACGTAATGCACAAGTTACAAAAATGCTGGACTATGCTTTTAGTCAATACAAAACCCACCCTATGTTTAAAAGAAACATAGCTCTAGGTCATGTGGCTGTAAGCAAAGGTGAAAAGAAAAAGATTGAAGCTCTTACAAGCGAACCGATCTCCTTATTAACGAAAAAAGGCGAAAACATTGAAAATATTAAACAATCTATCGTTTTGGACAAGAATTTAAAGGCACCCATTAAAAAAGGAGATAAGGTCGGTACTTTAAAGCTCATTCAAGACGGAAAAACATTAGTGGAAAGCCCTCTTGTAGCAAAAGAAGCCAGCAAGGAAGCGAACTGGTGGACTTTGTATAAACGGTCCATTGGAATGTTTACAAGAGCAGGATAATAGCTAATATGTCGAAAATAACTATATGCCTTCTACTTTTAGCGAATAAGCACTAGTTTTGTCTTAAGGAAGGAAATGCGAGTTAGAATATCGAATTGGACTCACTAGAGACTAGATAAGGAGGCTATAATAGTGAGTCTTTCGATTAATTTAGAAGTAAAAAGAGATGTCTTATGTATTCGTCTTAGCGGGGAATTAGATCATCATTCAGCTGATGAGCTGCGTGAACAAGCGACGAAGGCAATTGAAGATTATGATATCCACCATATTGTATTAAATCTTGAGCAGCTTTCATTTATGGACAGCTCAGGACTAGGTGTTATTCTGGGCCGGTATAAACAAATTAAACAGCATCATGGTGAAATGGTTGTTTGTGCAATTTCTCCAGCCGTACAAAGATTATTCGAAATGTCGGGGTTATTTAAGATTATTCGCTTAGAACCGACTGAAGAATTTGCTTTGCAAAGACTGGGGGTTGCCTAATATGAAAAATGAAATGCATATTCAGTTTAGTGCATTAAGCCAAAATGAATCATTTGCCCGTGTAACTGTTGCTGCATTTATTACCCAGCTAGACCCAACAATGGATGAATTAACTGAAATAAAGACCGTTGTTTCTGAAGCAGTTACAAATGCGATTATTCATGGCTATGAACAGGATCCAAATGGAATGGTTTATATAACCGTTAAAATGGAGGACGGCTTTATTGATATGTCTATTAGGGATGAAGGATCAGGGATTATGGATGTGGAAGAGGCACGTCAGCCATTATTTACAACGAAGCCTGAGCTAGAAAGATCAGGTATGGGCTTTACGATTATGGAAAACTTTATGGATGAAATCGAAATTCAATCGCAACCGGGGAAAGGCACAGAGATCCGATTAAGAAAGCATTTATCAAATAGTAAAATGCTGTGTAATTAAGGAGTCTTGCTATGGATGTGGAGGTAAAAGCTGATAAAGGCCAAGCATTTTTGAAGGATTATGAAGTGAAGGATCTTATTAAAAAGAGCCAGGATGGGGATCAGAGTGCACGGGATACGATTGTTCAAAAGAACATGCGTCTCGTATGGTCTGTTGTCCAGCGCTTTTTAAACAGGGGATATGAACCAGATGATCTCTTCCAAATCGGATGTATTGGATTGCTAAAGTCTGTTGATAAATTCGATTTAAGCTATGATGTTAAGTTCTCAACGTATGCGGTGCCAATGATTATTGGAGAAATCCAGCGATTTATTCGCGATGATGGAACAGTGAAAGTGAGCCGGTCTCTTAAAGAGATGGGGAATAAAATCCGGAAGGCGAAAGATGAGTTATCAAAATCACTTGGCCGCATCCCAACAGTCAATGAACTTTCCGAGTTTCTTGATATTCCACCAGAGGATATTATTCTTGCGCAGGAAGCTGGACGAACCCCTTCGTCCATCCATGAAACCGTATATGAAAATGATGGAGATCCGATTACATTGCTTGATCAAATTGACGATGGCAATGAAGGGAAATGGTTCGATAAAATTGCCTTAAAAGAAGCCATTAATGATTTAGATGAAAGGGAAAGGTTAATCGTTTACTTACGTTATTACAAAGACCAGACCCAATCAGAGGTTGCTGCGAGACTTGGGATTTCACAAGTTCAAGTTTCAAGGCTAGAGAAAAAAATACTTCAGCAAATGAAAGACCGTATGGACGTATGATCCATACGGTTTTTTCACGTCAAGCTCCAGTGCATTTGTACTTTTATGCATCTAAATATTGGTAATCATGAAGTCAATATATGTAACTCATACTACATATATAAGGAAATTTATATGTAGGAAGTGAGAAAAATGGAACAAACGGTTTATATTCGATTGAGACATCGATTGCAAGTTCGACCGCGAGCCTCCATTTTTGTAAAGGACATTGCGCAGATCATTGCCGATGAACAGATTTACGCCCAATTAAGAAATTTAAAAGTTTATGAGGTGAGTGAAAAGGATCAAAATATGATCGTAGTAGATGTAATGAAAGTAATCCGGGAGATCATTAAACAACATCCTGAAGTTGAGATTCAAACAGTAGGGCCATCACAAGTAATCGTTGAAGTGATTGCAAAAAAACGAAAGATTTCCATTCCGCTATTTTTTATTGTTTGGCTCTTATTATTTTTCGGTGCTGCATTGACAATCATGAATTTCCATGAGGATGTAAGCATGCAGATTGTTCAGCAGCGGATTTATACGATAATGACTGGGGAAGTCGATTCAAAGCCGTTAATTTTCCAAATTCCATATTCGATTGGTTTAGGTGCAGGAATGATTCTTTTTTTTAACCATTTATTTAAAAAGCGTCTAAATGAAGAACCGAGCCCGCTGGAAGTGGAGATGTTTAATTATCAAATGGATTTAGACAACTATATATCTATGCATCAAAACAAAGAAAGTATGAAAAATATTGACGACCATTAATGTGATTATAGTTGTTTTTATTGGACTTGCCGGTGGTTTAGCAGTAGGCTCAGGCTTCGTAGCGTTTTTAACTGTATTTGGCATTATCCCAAGACTGACACAGCTTACTAAAACGATGAAAATGGTACGTTTTTATGAGTGGGCAATTGTGTTAGGGGCTGTTATTGGTGCAGCGGCTACTTTATGGGACCCCATTTTAACCCTTACTCCGTACCTTTTATTACCCATTGGTTTAGCCTCAGGCGTATTTGTAGGAATGGTTGCCGCAGCGTTAACAGAAGTATTAAATGTACTCCCAATTCTTGCAAAAAGAATTGGAGTTGACGGACAAATTGTCATTTTATTAATGGCGATTGTTTTCGGGAAGATCTTTGGGTCCTTATATCAATGGGTGTATTTTGTTGATAAATAATAGACCATACCACAATGAAAGGAACAATAAATATGGATGATAGGAGAAGCGTGATTTTAGTAACAGATGGGGATGACTATGCTAGAAGGTCTATTGAATATGTGGCAAAGGAAATAGGCGGAAGATGCATCTCATTATCCCACGGGAATCCCACAGTATTAAGTGGTCCTGCAATCGTTAAACTGATAAAAAAAGCTTCTCATGATCCAGTTATAGTTATGTTTGATGATAGTGGCTTCGAAGGAGAAGGAGCGGGAGAAAAGGCCTTAAAGTATGTAGCTTGCCATGAAGATATTGAGGTGTTGGGAATTGTTGCGGTTGCAGCCAAGACGAGGCAGGCTGAATGGACGAGAGTAAATGTCTGCATTGACCGAGAAGGGGGATTAACTCCATATGGTGTGGACAAATATGGGCTGCCTGAAATGGATATTGGCAGGCTAAATGGTGACACTGTTTATTGCCTTGATGAACTAAATGTTCCAATCATTGTTGGAATTGGAGATATTGGAAAAATGGCAAAAATGGATGACCTTGATAAAGGGTCTCCAATAACGAGGAAAGCTATTGAGCTTATTATGGAAAGGAGCGGTTATCGTGTCAGACAACAAGATGCAGAATAAAATGCCTATTCCTGAATCATTAGATAAAATTGAAAAATATATGGAAGAACGAATTGGGCTCGGTGTAAGCTTCGATTTAGGGATAAGAAAGCTGAAAATTCTTCGCAAAGATGTGCATTTGTATTATGTAAATGGCTTAACCGACTCACTGATCATCGTTCAATTAATCGAAGAACTAGTTGAGATTAATGATCATGAAAAACAATCCTCAAAAATTTTTGAAATTGTTGAAAACCGCCTAGTCCATGATGCTGTAGAAAAAATAAAGACAATGGATGAACTTGTAGATCAAGTACTATCTGGATTAATTGTTGTTGTCATTGAGGGAGAAATGACCGCATTTGTCGTTGATGTTCGCAGCTATCCAGGGAGGTCACCGCAAGAACCGGATACAGAAAAGGTCATCCGCGGATCTCGGGATGGTTTTGTCGAGAACATTATTTTGAATACAGCCTTAACAAGAAGAAGGATTAAAGATGAAAGACTTCGCTTTGAAATTACAGCTGTTGGTGAAAGGTCCAAAACAGATGTTGCCATCGGGTATATTAGAGATATTGCCGACCCTGATTTAATTAATATAATCAGGAAGGAAATTGAAAATATAAAAATTGATGGGATCCCGATGGCTGATAAAACAGTAGAAGAATTTCTTTTCAAACAAGGATATGATCCTTTCCCGTATGTTCGTTATACAGAACGAGCGGATGTTGCTGCAACACATTTACTCGAAGGTCATGTTCTCGTATATGTGGATACATCACCAAGTGTCATTATCACACCGACAACGTATTTCTATCATATGCAGCATGCGGAAGAATATAGACAGTCACCCGCTGTTGGGACTTTTGAACGCTGGATGCGCTTTATTGGCATATTTTCCTCCTTGTTTCTGTTACCGCTATGGTTTTTATTTGCTTTGGAGCCGTCACTTTTGCCGGAAAGTCTTTCATTTATTGGGCCAAATGAAAAAACAAACGTTCCGATTATCGTACAAATATTTCTAGCTGATTTTGGTATAGAGATTCTACGGATGGCAGCTATACATACACCGACCCCACTTGCCACGGCCATGGGATTAATTGCCGCTGTGTTGATTGGGCAAATTGCGATTGATGTTGGATTATTTGTCCCAGAAGTAATCCTTTATGTATCATTAGCAGCCATTGGGACCTATACGACTCCAAGTTACGAATTAAGTATTGCCAATAAAATAACAAGGCTTTGTTTATTAATCGCGGTAGCCATTTTCCATGGACCAGGATTAATCGTCTCAATTACATTATTCATCATTTGGCTTGCAAGCAAAAAGCCGCTGAATACACCTTATTTATGGCCATTCATTCCATTTTATCCAAAAGCACTACTGCAGATTATTGTTCGCAGGGCGGTACCAGGATCGAAGCTTCGTCCAAGTATTAACCGCCCTAGGGATCGTGTTAGGCAGTAATAAAGTGAAACTTCAATCAGTGGTGGGAGTTCCGATGCATTAGGTGTGTAAGTGCTAACGAAGACATTAGGCAGTGGCGAACTTAGTCGGCCTTCATCCCCCACTGTTAAAAGTTGAACAAATCTGCGAAAAAATAATAAAGCGGCCTAGTCATTGCGATTGTGATTAGCTTGTATTTATGTTAAAGTATTTGTAATATTTCCAATAGGATATTAAAAAAGACAGTTTCTCATGTAGAATTCTGTCTATTTATTTCTAAAGAATGATGCTAAAGCTAAAAAAGAAGAGAATGGCGGATATGATTATCAAGCCTCGTTGTAAGTGAATAAAATAATATCTAAGGCATGTATACAGCTGTGCTTTTAGGAAGAGGGGAAATTATGTATTTACATGGCACATCAAAGGTTAATACTAAGGGTCATCTTGAAATAGGCGGAGTAGACACGGTTGAACTTGCTGAGAAATATGGAACACCATTATATATTTATGATGTATCGTTAATAAGAGAGCGGGCAAGGGGCTTTAAGCAAACATTCGAAAACTTAAAAGTACCTGCTCAGGTTGCTTATGCTAGCAAGGCCTTTTCAACTATTGCGATGGTTCAGCTTGCAGAGGAAGAAGGTCTATCATTAGATGTTGTTTCAGGCGGTGAATTATATACAGCTTTGGCAGCTGATTTTCCGAGAGAGCGTATTCATTTTCACGGAAATAATAAAAGCAAAGAAGAACTTGAAATGGCACTGAAGCACGAGATCGGCTGTATAGTTGTTGATAACTTTTATGAGCT
The DNA here is from genome assembly GCF_036962035.1 of Bacillus sp. JJ1773. Lineage (NCBI taxonomy): Bacteria > Bacillati > Bacillota > Bacilli > Caryophanales > Bacillaceae > Bacillus > Bacillus sp. JJ1773. Next base: position 40,065 of record NZ_JBALNX010000049.1, on the reverse strand, counting down.
GGAATTATTAAATTCCCTTTGCGAATTATTGAAAATGGACACAAAAATATTATTAAGAGTAACCCCAGGGATAGAAGCACATACCCATGATTATATTTTAACAGGTCAAGCAGATTCGAAATTTGGTTTTGATTTGCAAAATGGGCAAGCAGAAAAGGCTCTTAATATGGCGCTTCAATTTGAGAGAATAGAAGTACTTGGACTTCATTGTCATATCGGGTCGCAAATATTTGAAACAACAGGCTTTATTTTAGCGGCTAAGAAGCTTTTTGAAAAACTGCATGATTGGAAGGAAGCCTTCTCCTATGAGTCTAAGGTTTTAAACTTAGGAGGCGGATTCGGGATTCGCTATACGGATGAGGACAAGCCTCTGCCAGCGGCCCAATATGTAGCCGAAATTATTGAAGAAGTGAAAAAGCAGGCAGAAAATTATTCCATGAAGATGCCTGAAATATGGATTGAGCCGGGAAGATCTTTAGTTGGGGATGCTGGAACTACTCTTTACAAAATTGGATCAAGAAAAGAAGTCCCAAATGTTCGTCAATATGTGGCAGTAGATGGCGGGATGAGCGATAATATTCGACCTGCTCTATATCAGGCGAAATATGAGGCCGTGTTAGCTAATAGGGTACATGAAAAAACAGAGGAAACTGTATCAATTGCAGGGAAGTGTTGTGAATCAGGTGACATGCTTATTTGGGATTTACCTCTTCCAAAATCTGATAGTGATGATTTATTAGCTGTATTTTGTACAGGTGCTTATGGGTATGCTATGGCTAATAACTATAATCGTCTCCCAAGACCTGCTGTTGTATTTGTCGAGAATGGGGAAGCGAAGCTTGTTGTGAAACGGGAAACATATGAGGATTTAATTAGAATGGATCTTTCAATTAAACAAAAAATTAATAATTAAAGCTGCCATTTAAAGGCAGCTTTACTTTATTTTCAGTATGTGGCATGGAAATAATGTTCTCTATCGTGTAAAATGAAGTTGTCCATAGTTTTTAAGATTTCTTTAGGAGGGGCAACTTAGGGTATATGAAGAAAAATAATTGGCTTCTTTTCGTTTTATTCTTAATAGGCAGCCTAGCATGGGGGCTTTTTTATTGGTTCGTTATTGTTCCATCAAAGTGAATCCATTTCGAAAATTGAAATTGAGAAGGATAGTGGAAAATAGCATTTGTGAGGGAGCAAAGGGAGATTTAATACATATATTATTAATAAGTTTGAAATGAATAATTTTTGGGGAAAATAGGGATAGAAATAAGAAATTTGAGCAAAATTTGCATGAATGAAACTAAGCTAACATGCAGAAAAGACTAATCATCATCGTGATAATATGGAATTCGCATGTAAAAGAGATTCCAATAAAAATATCGCATAAGTAAAACGGAGTACACGCAAAAACGGCAGGTCAACACTATGTTTTACTAATAATGAGGGATAATATGTTAATTCGATATAAAAAGGCTTTTGAAAAAATTGCTATGGGACTTTTATCGTTTATGCCAAATGAAAAGGATCTGAAGGTTTTACAGCAGACTATGAAGCAATATGAAACAGCTGAAAACAGGCAATTATTTCTATGGAAGGAAGGGGACGATATTATCGGCTTAATTGGCGTTTCATTTCTGGATGATTCAGCTATGATTGAGCATATTTCAGTCAACCCTTCACATAGGCATCAAGGCATTGGAACGACAATGGTTAAAGCATTGAAAGAAATGTTTGCAGAGAAAGAATTACGGTCAAACGAGATGACTGATTCTTTTCTTAATAAATGTGATTTAAATATAGATGCATAAAGTTTCCTTAACATACACAAAAGCTAAAGCAATCGGAGAATTTACCGATTGCTATTTTTTTCGGCTAGCTTCAGCGCCTAGCCCAGACGTACAGGACGTAATAGTGTCGACAATGCGACAGGACAAGGAAAACTTCGTCAGCGACACATAGCACGACCAAAAGTGAAGCTTTTGGGAGGACGTTGCGTTTTTGTCGACCTCGAGGTCATAAGCCAATCTGTCAGGAAGGTTAAAGTACAACCTTCCCGCCAGCTCGTCTTATGCTTGTCGGACTTGCAAAGGATGTGCTGACATCGGCGTTCGCCACAGGACGTGGCGGTTTTTAGTCGATGATCATCTGTCAAGGCGCTTTTGCTTTTGATCTCAAAGCAATTAATCGTTCTTGGATCACTTGGCTTCGATCTCTAAGTGAATGCCGGTGAATTAAATCTTTATTGTTTAAATCGCTGTCTTCACACCAGTTTAGCCCTAACTGTGTACATTTGTCCCTACAGCTGGAAATTAATGATGTATCCATTATCGGGAACATATAGCTAGTGTATTGACAGCCTTTCGAAAGGTCATCTTGCCTTTTTTCTAAATCCAGTAAAAACTTTCCCCTGTTTAGTCCCAACTTTTCTATCTGGCTCAAGTTCTTTTTGAAAATTTGGATAGATTTGGATAAAGTTCTTTTAGCGCCGCCAGTGTTCCCACGCCGGTGATGATAATTTGAGACTGCAAATAAAATAAGTCCAACCCAAATAGAATGTTTATTCTTTGGATGAACCCTTTTCCAATATTCCTCAAGAATTTCATGACATTCAAAATAATCCCGATCTCCGTGGAAATGAATTAAATAATCGATATATTCATTTGGATACACGCTTTCACCCCCGATCATGTTTATTTTAACATAAGAAACATAACGGAATGAATGCGAATAGGCTGCTCAAACATGATTTTTTCCCATACTTGGAAAAATAAAAACCCGGCTATGAACCGGGTTTACTTTAAATCTTACAAAGTTATTCATATTCTAATCTCCGAAGCCGTATGACTTCCTCTGACATTTAATTTGCTTACTTCATTAGAAGCACCAAGAAGCACCTACAATAATTAATAGGATAAACAATACGACAATTAAAGCAAATCCTGTGTGCCCAAAGCCTACACTTGACATATCTTATACCTCCTATATTTCTCTCATTTGGTTGTTCAAAATCATCATATGTGGGCAGATGTTAAATGGTATGGGCGAATGAAATGTTTTTTCTTCCAATTTCGTTAAATGAATAAGGTTTAAATTTCTATTGGATATCGAGTATGAATAATTTATACTTATGTTAGTGTTAACTGGGGAATTTAAATAGAAATTTTGGTGAAAATTTTATGCAGGATGTTATGCATTATAATGTAAAGATTGACGCGTTTGAAGGTCCGCTCGATTTGCTGCTTCATTTAATCCACCGGCTTGAAATCGATATATATGATATTCCAGTGGCGGAGATTACGGAGCAATATTTATTATATATCCACACAATGCAGGAGCTTCAGCTTGATGTGGCAAGTGAATATTTGGTGATGGCCGCAACACTTCTGGCAATAAAAAGTAAAATGCTCCTCCCAAAGCATGAAGAGGATTTACTTGATGATGGGCTGATCATTCAAGAAGAAGAGAACCCAATGGACGAGTTAGTTGAGAAATTAATTGAATACCGTAAATATAAAGAAGCGGCTGTTGAACTTAAGGAGATGGAACAAGAAAGAGGTTTGATGTTTACAAAGCCTCCAAGTGATCTTTCCGACTATGTAAAGGAAGTTCAGACTGAAAAAACGGATTTGAATGTGTCTCTATACGACATGCTCGGTGCGTTTCAAAAGCTATTGCGCAGGCAGAAACTGCAGAAGCCGGTTACAACAAAAATTTCTCGTCAGGAAATTCCAATTGAAAAACGAATGGCCGAGATTTTAGATGATTTAAAGAGTATTAGAGGCAGAAAAAGCTTTAACGATTTGTTTGCCGTCCCTGATCGTGAACATATTGTTGTCACATTTCTTGCTGTTTTAGAGCTGATAAAGCGCAAAGAGATACATATCGAGCAAGAGAAAAACTTCTCAGAAATATTCTTGATGATTATGTAGCTTTACGGAAAATTACATGACTGTACACTAAAGGGGGTATAGATACTTGGAGTTAATCAATTGGAAAAGCATTGCAGAAAGCCTTCTTTTCGCAGCTGGGGACGAGGGGCTGTCTCTGAAACAAATCGCCATTGTCTTAGAGATCGATGAAATACAGGCTGAATCGGTTATGAACGAATTAATGGAGGATTACACTGATTCTTCGCGAGGGATAACGATCGTTGAGCTTGCTGGGACCTTCCAGCTGGCAACGAAGAAAGAAAACTCCGATTACCTTAAAAAACTAGTCGTCACTCCGACAACTTCAGGTCTCTCCCAAGCTGCACTAGAGACACTTGCCATTATTGCATATAAACAACCAATAACTAGAGCGGAAATAGAAGAAATTAGAGGGGTCAAAACAGAGCGTCCCCTGCATACTTTAGCTGCAAAAGCCCTTATTAAAGAAGTAGGAAGGGCTGAAGGTACTGGGAGAGCCTATTTATATGGAACGACTAAGGAATTCCTTGATTATTTTGGCTTAAAGCGAATAGAAGAACTGCCGGCCCTTCCTGAAAAAATGGATGAGGACGATTTCCTTCAGGAGGATGCTGATTTATTTTTCGGGAAATTCCAGGAATCATTTAGATCTTGAGTTTAGTCATTTATCTCTAACTATTTATGTTAAAATATAACTATCGTTAATGATAAAATTATTACATATGGGGTTATTGTTCTGGGAGGGTATGGCATGATCATTAAACAGTGTAATGGCTACGAGCTCGAAAAAGAAAAGTCAAATACTTCGGAGGATTTCTTTAATAGAAGTGAAATTACCTTTGAAGAAGATGGTGCAGAAAAAACACTACATGTATTGTATGTCCGCTATTTTGAGGATTTGTTAAATGAATTTACACCGTTCGAATCGAATCCAATCTTTTCTGCAGGTGAAAGGGCAGTGGAATTGAAAGATATTGTTGCTCTGGTTTGCTTATTGAAAAATCCTGGCTTCCGCCACAGAAAACGGCTCTACATAAATACACAGATGGAATTTGCTTCTTATTTTCAGGATATTGATTTTTCTAAACTTCCTGCTATATTTGAAGCTTTGGGGAGTCAAAAAAGCTATCAACTCCACTCTCCCTTAGAATATATTGTTCAGCCAAAATAGCAAATTAAATGCAAAGCAGCCCACAAGCTGCTTTTTTTTATGCAATTTTCCATGGAGTCGGTCATACGATAAAATCGGACCTAGAAAATGTAGGAAAAGAGGGATCAGCATGAGCCGTCTGGAAGAGTATATTCAAGACGTGTTTAAGTGGAATCAAGAAATGCGAGCATTTCTTGAATCGGAAGATACGGAAGGAAAGTCTGAACTTTGGACTAAGATGGACCGCCTGACAAATATAATAGAGGGGATTAAGAGCCCGCAAAGTATGGAGGATCTCTCTGTTGTACAAAGTTATGTTGATGAGCTCCACTCAGACATGGAGAAATATTTTCTTGAAAGGCAGCAGGTTGGCAGTATATATATGCATGAACCAAATGTGGCAGCAGGAAACCATGTGCTTCCTCCGCTGCCATATCCTTATAATGCGCTCGAGCCCTATATATCAGAAGAAATTATGAGACTACACCATGACAAACACCATAAATCGTATATTGATGGATTAAATAAAGCAGAGACCGCATTGCACGAGGCAAGGAAATCCGGAGATTTTTCACTAGTGAAGCATTGGTCAAGGGAACTGGCATTCCATGGCTCTGGTCATTATTTGCACACAATTTTTTGGAATAACATGAAGCCTAAAGGCGGAGGTAAACCATCCGGAGGTTTGTTGAAAGAAATCGAGAAATATTTTGGCAGCTTTGAAGCATTCAAGAAGCATTTCAGTGAAGCAGCAAAGCAAGTTGAAGGTGTTGGCTGGACTATACTTGTTTGGTCTCCACGCTCCCGTCATCTGGAAATCCTCCAATCTGAAATGCATATGCTTTTAACCCAATGGGATACAATCCCATTGCTAGTTCTGGATGTTTGGGAGCATGCCTATTATTTGCAGTATAAAAATAATCGTGGTGACTATGTAAATAATTGGTGGAATCTCGTGAATTGGAAAAATGTTGAAGAACGCTTCCGAAACGCATCAGAGCTAAAATGGAAACCATATTAATCAACTTAAGCTGGCGGAAAACATTTAGTTTTTCGCTTTTTTGTTTTTTAAACACTGTTATTTGCAAGTAGGTGCCCCAGTCAAGTTCGTGTTTTTTGTCATAACCCCGCTTGTCCCGCATAAAATTGTACAAAGAAAAGCGGAAGCGCCTTCGGAACAATCAAAGGACAATTGTTCCTGCGATGAATATTCGCAGTAGCTTTCCTTTGTGTCCAGCCCCGACAAGCATAAGTCAAGCAGGCGAGAAGGGTGTTCTTTCCCTTCTTGACTGATTGGCTTATGACCTCGAGGTCGACAAAAACGCGACGTCCTCCCAAAAGCTTCACTTTTGGTCGTGCGATGTGTCGCTGACGAAGCTTTCCTTGTCCTGTCGCATTGTCGACACTAGTACGTCCTGTACCTTGGGGCTAGGCGCTGGAGCTACAGAAGATAAGCTATAGGAGACGGGGTTGTACAATGAAGAAATTTAAAAAGCTTTTGATCTTTCCGTTGATTGCTGCACTTTTAACCGGATTGATTCCGCAGAAGGCAGAAGCTTCTGTTTCTGTAAGTGCGCGCAGTGCTATTGTGATGGAGCAGGGATCTGGAAGAATATTATTTGAAAAAGATGCGTTTACGCCAAGAAGAATAGCCAGCATCACCAAAATTATGACTGCCATATTGGCCATAGAATCTGGAAAAATGGACGAGATGGTGAAGGTTAGCGAGAAAGCAGTTAGAGCAGAAGGATCTTCCATTTATTTAATACCAGGTGAGAAAATAAAATTGGAGGATTTAGTATATGGATTGATGCTCCGTTCAGGGAATGATGCGGCAGTAGCCATTGCTGAACATATTGGGGGGAGCCTTGACGGCTTTGTTTTTTTAATGAATCAAAAAGCAAAAGAAATTGGAATGGAGAATACCCATTTTGAGAACCCCCATGGACTTGACGATCATGAAAATCACTTTTCAACAGCGTATGATATGGCGCTATTAACCCGTTATGCCATGAATAATAAAGAATATGGAAAAATTTCAGGAACAAAGGTTTATAAAACACCGCATCCTAATGAAGGCTGGGATCGAAAATGGACGAATAAAAATCGTTTACTTTCAGATTATGAATATAGTACAGGCGGAAAAACCGGATTTACAAAGCGGGCAAAACGAACATTAGTCACTACCGCTTCCAAGGGAGGGCTTGATTTAATCGCCGTAACGTTAAATGCAACTGGACAAACTGACTGGAATGATCATATCCAAATGTATGAAATGGGTTTTAAGACATACAGTTTAGCTGAGGTTTTGCCAAAGGGTGTGATTAAGGATATAAAGGATAGGTTTTATAAAAAGAAAGTGTTTTTGGAGACTGGCTTTGATTATCCAATTACAAATAAAGAGAAAGACCTTTTCGAGATTAAATATAAAATGATGAAGCCTGACAGGAAGTGGGAGGATGGAGAGAACATTCCTAAAATTGTTGGAAAGGCGATTGTTTATTTTGATAACCGTCAAATAAAAACACTGCCTATATATTTTAAACAGGAAAAAGCAAATGAGAAGGATTCCTTCTTTGGCATTTTTAGAAATATTTTTATTTCAATCGTTGGTGTGAAAACGGATGATTAATATTATTTGGGCGTTGATGGCGCTAATCGGCATTATTTTTGCAATGGTCAATGGGACGATGAATGAAGTGAATGAGGCGGTTTTCAAAGGAGCAGCAGAAGCTGTTACACTTTGTATTGGTTTAATTAGTATTCTCGTATTCTGGTTAGGCATGATGAAAATTGCGGAGGATTCGGGGCTATTGAATAAACTATCGCAAGCTTTTAAACCGATTGTTAAACGGCTCTTTCCTGAAGTACCTACAAATCATCCAGCAATGGGGTATATTCTGTCGAATATGATGGCAAATATGTTTGGGTTAGGTAATGCAGCCACACCACTTGGGATTAAGGCGATGGAAGAATTAAAAAACTTAAATGGCGGAAAAAACGAAGCAACCCGCTCAATGATCACTTTCCTTGCTGTTAATACTTCAAGCATTACGCTTATTCCAACGATGGTTATTGCCATACGGATGAAATATGAATCGGTTTCACCTACAGAAATTGTTGGTCCTACATTAATTGCATCCATTAGCTCGGCTATCGGAGCTATCTTAATTGATAGGTATTTCTATTATCGAAGAACAAGAAAAGGATGAAGCTGCATGCAAATTGTATCTGTTATCTCTTTATGGTTTATTCCCGTCCTAATTGGTTTCATATTATTATATGGGACTATTAAGCGTGTTCCCACTTATGAAAGCTTTGTAGAAGGGGGAAAAGAGGGAATAAAAATTGCTGTATCCATCATACCTTTTCTTGTTGGCATGCTTGTTGCGATCTCCATCTTTCGTGCATCAGGAGCATTAGAATATTTCGTGGAGTTAATGAGGCCAGCACTTGAAGCAATTGGGGTTCCCCCCGAAATCTTTCCGCTTGCCATCATCCGCCCGATTTCAGGGTCTGCTGCACTTGGCATGACAACTGATCTCATCGCTGCCAACGGACCTGATTCCTTTATTGGCCGTCTTGCTTCCGTCCTTCAAGGAAGTACAGATACTACATTTTATGTTTTAACCGTTTATTTTGGGGCAGTTGGAATTAAAAAAATGGGAGATGCCTTAAAGGTTGGACTATTGGCAGATTTAGTCGGAATTATTGCAGCTATTATCGTTGTGACACTCGTATTCGGTATTTAATTAGTTTCGTACGAAGATACCCTCCAATGGGGTATCTTTTTTTCTGCTAAAAATCCCTTACTTTGAAAAAAGCTTGATTTATGTCATAATTCAAAAGGACAGATTTAGGTAAAATCCTTATATGAAAGCATTTTAAGTTGGGGTGACATAATATGGAAAGATTACAAAAAGTGATAGCGCATGCCGGTTTTGCATCAAGAAGAAAGGCTGAGCAGCTAATCGTAGAAGGACATGTTAAGGTAAATGGGAAAATAGTGAAGGAACTGGGTGTCAAAGTTTCTTCTTCTGATCGTGTGGAAGTAAACGGAATTCCGATTGAACGGGAAGAGCCGGTTTATTTTCTCCTTTATAAACCAAGGGGAGTTATTTCCAGTGTTCAAGATGATAAAGGAAGAAAAGTTGTGACAGATTATTTAGCAAATATTGAACAAAGAATTTATCCAGTTGGGCGATTAGATTTTGATACTTCTGGACTTCTTTTGCTTACTAATGATGGTGAATTTGCAAACCTGCTCATGCATCCTAAGAGCGAAGTAGAGAAGGTATATATTGCGAAAGTAAAAGGAATCCCTTCGCGAGAAAAGACAAGAAGTCTTGAGAAAGGCATTAAATTAGAAGATGGGATGACAGCACCTGCAAGTGTAAAAATGATATCGATGGATAAGAAGAAACAAACATCTATTATCGAACTTACAATCCATGAAGGACGAAATCGCCAAGTTAGAAGAATGCTTGAAGCGATTGGTCACCCGGTAATAAAATTAAAACGCGAAAGATATGGATTTCTTACTCTTCATGGGTTAAAAGCAGGGGAAGCCAGAGAATTAACAGCTCATGAAGTGAAACAACTCCGTGTACTTGCCCAAGCTAAATAGCTAATAAGTAAAATTTCATAGAATAGTCACACTTCCTTCATATTGTAAACATTATCATAATGGTGATAAATGCTATAATCAATATGAGCTTTTCTGTTATTCTTGTTGGTTTAAAAAAGAAAAAATGGAATGCACGATGCTTTATAAGTGTTTCATGAATAGTGCTTTAAAAAGGAGAAATTTAAATGAAAAAAAAGCGTTTAGTAATAAGGACAATCATATTACTTATATTAGGCGCCGCCGTTGCTTACACTTTATATGCAAATTTTACGAAGGATGATGTGAAGAAAGTAGCAATTGGTAAAAAAGCACCTGATTTTGTTCTTATGGATATGAACGGTGAAAAACATCGTTTGTCTGATTATGAAGGTCAAGGGGTCTTTTTAAATTTCTGGGGTACTTGGTGTAAGCCATGTGAACGTGAGATGCCATATATGGAAAATCAATATAAGGAATTTAAAGACAATGGCGTAACGATTCTAGCTGTCAATGTAGGTGAATCGGATCTGGCTGTTCAAAAATTTGCAGATAAACATAACTTAACTTTTCCTATATTAAAAGATACGGATGGACAAGTGCAAACCGCATACAAAATAAGTCCTCTTCCTGCAACTTATATGATAGATAAGGATGGAAAAGTCGTTAAATATCATACAGGCGAGCTAACAGAAGACATGATTAGAGATATGATGGAGCAGGTTAAACCATAAGATATAGGGAGTTTTTAAAAATGAAAGACGTAAAATGTGAATGCGGACACGTAAACCCACATGGAACAATTCTTTGTGAAGCTTGCGGCAGAATTTTAGAAGAGCATGAGAAAGAAAAAAAGCTTGTAGATATGCGCTATGAGGGAAGTGCGCGCCGGTCGCAAACGTACAACAAAACGATGGTAGATAAAATATGGAATTTCTTTTCATCCGTTAAGGTGGGTGTGTGGCTAATTGTTATTACATTAGTAGCATCTGCACTAGGGACTATTTTTCCCCAGGAAATGTACATACCTCCTGTAATGCCGGCTGCCGAGTATTATCAAGAACAATATGGATGGCTTGGAAAATTATATTATGATCTAGGATTTCATAATCTTTATAGCTCTTGGTGGTATTTATTGCTTATCGCTTCAATCGGAATATCACTCATCATTTGTAGTTTAGACCGGGTAGTTCCGCTTTATCGTGCTTTAAAGATCCAGCGCGTAACGAGACATGAAGGATTCTTAAAGCGTCAGCGTCTGTTTGGACGATCTGAAGTGAAAAACTTTGAAGAATCCTATGAATCAGTTAAAGAGAAATTAAGAGCCAAACGGTACAATATTCGTGAAGAAGATGGCAATTTACTTGCTGAAAAAGGCCGTTTTTCAAGATGGGGCCCTTATGTTAACCATATTGGCTTAATTATTTTCCTAATTGGCGGGATGCTTCGCTTTGTCCCAGGTATGTATGTTGACAAGGTCCTCTGGCTCCGGGAAGGGGAAACGAAAGTAATTCCGGAAACGCACGGAGAATATTACTTGAAAAATGATCGTTTCATCCTCGAAGTTTATGACAAAGATAAAGATAAAGAGGTTTTTAGTGATGCGCTTGAAAGGACAGGAATGGTCGCTAAAAATTTCCAGTCAAATGTAACCCTATACAAAAAGAAAGGGGATGCCATTGCTGGGGAAAAGCCTGAGCTTGAAAAGGTAAAGGATTACGAGATTCGTGTAAACGAACCATTAAAGTTTGAAAGCTTTGCCTTGTATCAGGTTGAATATAAACTTGATGAATTAAACAAAATGACTTTTGCACTTGCTAATAAACAAACGAAAGAAGAGTACGGAAATCTTACCGTAGATTTATTTGATCCAAAGGATAAATATGATTTAGGAAATGGATATTCTGTTGAAGTCATGAGTTATTTCCCAGACTTTGAATTTGATAAAAGCGGGGAACCCATAACAAAGTCAAGAATTCCTAACAATCCTGCCTTCGTGTTTAACATGATTACCCCAGACAAGCCAGAAGGAGAAGTCAGTTTTGTTGCCATCCGCCAGACGATTGAGCCATTTGGAGACAATCAATATAAATTAGCATTTAAGGGCGTCGAAACAAAAAATGTTACAGCCTTAACTGTGCGAAAAGATTTAACATTATGGATCATTGCTTTAGGTGGTTTGATTTTCATGATCGGGGTTGCACAAGGCTCTTACTGGACCCATCGTCGGATTTGGATTCGCCGTGTAAATGACGAGGTTTGGGTTGCAGGTCATACAAATAAAAACTGGCATGGACTTAAAAGAGAAATCGGTGCAGTATTAGAAGATACTGGAATAAAAGAACCAGAAGATCAAACAGAAAACGAAAAAACAGTATGAGGAGGGAACCATTTAGGTGGCAAATTTAAGTGGTAATTTATTATATATAGCCTTTATTCTTTATATTATCGCAACTGTGCTATTTGCTGGCTCAATAAAGGATAAGAGGAATCAGAAGAAAGGGCCGAACAGATGGGCACAGCTTGGACTGCTGGTAAGTATAATCGGCTTTATTGCTCATTTAGGCTATTTTATTACTCGTTGGATTGCAGCTGGACACGCACCAGTAAGTAATATGTTTGAATTTATTACATTCTTTGGACTGGCTTTAGTTGGTGCATTTATCATTATTTATTATATTTACAAAACCCCTTTATTGGGATTATTTACGATGCCTGTTGCTTTGCTGCTTATTGCTTATGCAAGCATGTTCCCGAGAGATATTTCCCCACTGATTCCTGCCTTGCAAAGTGATTGGCTTTATATTCACGTTACAACGACAGCAGTGGGTCAGGCGGTATTGTCGATCAGTTTTGTAGCAGGAATTCTATATTTAGTGAAATCTGTCGATCAATCTAAATCTAGTAAACGTACTTTTTGGCTAGAAGCAGTCATGTTTGGATTAATCTGTACGCTTGGTTATATTATTATTTCAATCAGCTTCTCTTCAATGGATTACAAAGCTGAATTTAATTGGATCAATAAAGAAGAACAGAATGCTACATTTGAGTATACGATGCCTGCTTTAATAGGTCCTCATGAAGGAGAATTAGTTACTGCTGGAAAGTTTGAGCCAATTATAGAAGTTCCGGCTATTATTAATGCCAAAAAATTGAATACGGTAATTTGGTCATTCGGAGCGGGTATCATTCTATATTTATTATTTAGGCTCGTGCTTCGGAAACGTATTGCAGCCGCATTACAGCCGATCGTAAAGAAAATCAATCTTGATTTAGTCGATGAAATTGGGTATCGCTCTGTATTAATTGGATTTCCAATATTCTCGCTAGGCGGTTTAGTTTTTGCGATGATCTGGGCGCAAATAGCGTGGACCCGCTTTTGGGGGTGGGATCCGAAGGAAGTATGGGCACTTATTACATTCCTTTTCTATGCAGCCTTTCTTCATCTCCGGTTATCTAAAGGCTGGCACGGTGAAAAATCTGCATGGCTTGCCGTAATCGGTTTTGTCATTATTATGTTTAATTTGGTGGCAGTTAATCTAGTAATTGCTGGTTTGCATTCATACGCAGGATCTTAAATCTGGTCATCATGTTTATAACAGATAGTTCTTTAGTTTAAGCTAAAAAGCCTTCACTTTGTGGAGGCTTATTTCAAAAAGTTCTATTCATTAGCGGAAATACAAAGGGGGAAATGCGATTATGGAAAAAGACGTAAGAATTTTAGTCGTTGATGATGAGGAGAGAATTCGACGTTTATTAAAAATGTACTTGGAAAGAGAAAACTTTATTATTGATGAAGCGGGAGATGGAAACGAGGCATTAACAAAAGCTCTTGAAAATGATTATGATATCATCCTGCTTGATTTGATGATGCCTGGTAAAGATGGGATTGAAGTTTGTAAGGAATTAAGGGAAAAGAAAGCTACGCCTATTATCATGCTGACTGCAAAAGGTGAGGAAGTAAATAGAGTACAAGGCTTTGAAGCAGGTACTGATGATTATATTGTTAAGCCATTCAGCCCAAGAGAAGTAGTCTTACGAGTTAAAGCGCTATTGCGCCGAGCTTCTAAAACAACCTATATACAAACAGAAGCAGCAGCGAAAGATATTATTGTCTTTTCTCACTTAACGATTGATCATGATGCACACAGAGTGCTTGCAGATGGGAAAGAGGTAAGTCTGACACCTAAAGAATATGAATTACTTTATTTCCTTGCAAAATCACCTGATAAAGTCTTTGATCGTGAACAATTACTTAAGGAAGTGTGGCATTACGAGTTTTTTGGGGACTTGCGAACTGTTGACACGCATGTTAAGCGTTTACGCGAAAAGCTAAATAAAGTTTCTGAGCAAGCTGCAAAAATGATTGTAACTGTTTGGGGTGTAGGCTATAAGTTCGAGGTTATTAATGAATGATGCTCTGGCGAAGTGTTGTAGGTAAACTTTGGTTTACAATTCTATTCCTAGTTTCTTTAGTACTCTTTATTTTAACTATTATGCTATTAGAATTTTTCGAAAACTATCATATCAATGAAATGGAAAGAGGGCTTACGAATACTGCCCAAAAAATTTCCCGTATATTAGATGAACATGATCGAGATGTCGGCCTCGAGATTTCGTGGGAATTAGTGGATGACGTCACTGAGGTAGTTATAGTGACAAATCCAAACGAATATTATTACTCACCAAATGAAAATCAAGGCTTTAAGCTTCCTATCACATATCTTACAAAGGATGCCGAGCTAGAAAAGGTTATTACTGATCATAAAACTGTCAAGAAAATGTCTGCCTTTGATGGGGATAAGGAGAAAAACAATGATGATTCCCGAATATTAATAGTCGGCGTTCCACTAAAGGAATCTACTAGTAAAAATGGGGCCGTTTATATTTATCAATCGCTCGAGGTTATGGAGGAAACAACGCGCACAACGACGAAATTTATTTTCCTTGCCGCTGGTGTTGCCATCATTTTAACGACCATTTTTGCGTTTTTCTTATCAACACGAATTACTGCTCCTCTTCGGAAAATGCGTGAAGCAGCATTTGAGGTTGCCAGGGGGAAGTTTGATACTAAGGTACCTTTCCCGTCACAGGACGAAATTGGCGAATTGGCTATTGCTTTTAATCAAATGGGGAAGCAGCTCAAATTTAATATGGATGCCCTTAAACAGGAAAAAGAACAGCTTGCAAGTATTCTAAGTGGAATGGCTGACGGAGTTATTACATTTGATCGAGATGGAACTATTTTAATTACAAATCCTCCTGCCGATCGTTTTTTGCATAACTGGTATTACGAACAGGATGAGGAGAATAAAGATACTCAAGCAGTACCATCTAAAGTAATGGAGCTTTTCCAGCTCGCAGTAAGTACAGAGAAAGAGCAGGTTGGTGAAATATCTATTCAGGGCCGTTTCTGGGTAATGATTGTTAGTCCATTATATAATGAAAAATATATTCGTGGTGCTGTTGCTGTTATTAGGGATATGACTGAAGAAAGGCAGCTTGATAAGCTAAGACAGGATTTCATTGCAAATGTTTCACATGAACTTCGAACACCGATTGCCATGATGCAGGGATATAGTGAAGCGATAGTAGATGATATTGCCAGTACAGATGAAGAAAAGAAAGAGATGGCAAGTGTTATTTATGATGAGTCATTAAGAATGGGCCGCTTAGTGAATGAGCTCTTAGATCTTGCAAGAATGGAAGCTGGACATATCCAACTAACAATGGAGGAAATCGAGGTTAAACCATTTCTGCAGAAGGTTGTTCGTAAGTTCCAAGGATTAGCTAAGGAACAGGAAATACACCTTGATTTACAGCTCAGTGAACAGTCTGGCTCATTAAGGTTTGATCCAGACGGAATAGAGCAAGTATTAACCAACTTAATTGATAATGGAATTCGGCATACCCCAAATATGGGCAAGGTAATCGTTTCTGAGCGGAATGATGAACGTGGCCTTTATATTGAAGTGGAAGATTCCGGATCAGGCATTCCTGAAGAGGATTTGCCTTTCGTCTTTGAACGTTTCTATAAAGCAGATAAAGCAAGAACGAGAGGACGATCTGGAACGGGTCTTGGACTTGCCATTGCGAAAAATATTATTCATGCACATAAAGGTCAAATATCTGTTCAAAGTAAAATTGGTCAAGGTACGACATTTTCTCTATTTATCCCTCGAAATATAGATTAATATAGAAAAATATGCCGATTGTTCTTGATACACGGGAAACATTTAGAGCGATTTAATTAAATATGTTTTATTTTCTATGTTGGAAGGATTTACATAAAAATCCTTCCTTTTTTTATCAAATTAAAAGATAATAGGGCGAGAGGATATGTTTTTAGGTTTGTAACCTTTTCTAGAATTATTACGACTATTAAATTAAACGGGGAGGGAAACGAATGGACTCCGTTTTTGATGAATTATATAGAAAATATCATCATGACGTTTTTCAATTTCTTTTTTATATGGTGAAAAACAGGGAACTTGCCGAGGACCTTGTCCAAGAGGTTTATATTAGAGTTCTAAAATCATATGAAAAATTTGAAGGAAAAAGCAGTGAAAAAACTTGGTTATTTTCCATTGCAAGAAATGTGGCAATTGATTCTTTCCGCAAACAAAAGGGATGGAAGCAGCGGCTTCTAGAGAAATTCGATTGGTCCACACAACAAGTAAAAGATGAATACCCCATTCCAGAAGAAATTATTGTCCAAAATGAAGAAATTCAATATATTTACAAATGCCTTGACCATTGTACAGTAGATCAAAGAATGATCATTGTTATGAGGTATATTCATGAACTTTCCATTACTGAGTCCGCTGAAGCACTCGGATGGACAGAAAGTAAAGTAAAAACAACTCAGCATCGGGCGTTGAAGGTATTAAAGACTTATATGGACGAAATTAAAAGAAAGGAGGGAACCGTAGAAAATGAAAAAATCAGAATGGACTGAGGAACAGCTTGAAGAATTATTAGGCAATATGCCAAAAATTAAGGATGATCGGGATCCTAGAGAAATCTATCATCTTGTCGCAATCAAATTGCAAAAGCGAAAACAAAAAATGTGGATTATGCCTAGTATTGCAACAGCAGGAGCTTTCCTTCTATTTTTCATCCTAGTTCCCAACCTTTTCAATTGGCAAGGCTTTGAAGAGAAATCAATGGAATCAGCGGATAAATCTTCATCTGCATCCGAAATAATGATGGAAAAAAAGAGTCTGGGTGACAATCAAGATCAGCTTGCAGATTCAAAGGAAAATGAAGCCCCTATTGAAATGGCAAAACAGGAAGAAGAGAAACAAATGGGGATCACTTCGATAGAAGTGGAGGACGAGACAACTGCTGTATATGAGGAGGATATGATTGATAAGGAAGTGCTAACATATGGTGTTCCAAATCAGGATGTTTCATTTATTGTTCCTATTAGCCTCATTGTTCCTAAAGATGACCAAAAGTCAAAATTTGATTTATATGTAGAAAATATGTCGAATTTGGCTGAAGAAAAATGGGGATTAACGGAATATTACCCTTTACAAGCCGGTTTGATTTTTGATGAAGAAAATAAAATTTTGACACTAAATGTTCCAGCTGACCATTCATATGGCATGTCTTCGAATACAGAATGGCAATTAAACCAAGTTATGAATCATATAATGGCTTCATTTGATATTAAGAAAGTTAATTTGACGACTGAAGGAAATCCGGGCATTGAATTTGGCCATCTCGGTAAAATAGATGAATTTGTATCGAAAGAGCAATCAAGCGATGACGCTTATTATTTTTATTTTCCAAGCAATGTTGAAACAAAGCCATTTATTGTCCCTTTTAAATTTACTGAAAAACAGGGCACAATCCAAGAAGCCTTTTCGATAATGAGAAATAATCAGGCGGGGGAAAAATTGATAGCATCCATTCCTGAAACGATCCAATTCGAAACGGAAGAAAATCCAAAAGAAGGAAAGCTCATTATCAAATTTGAAAAGGGATCACAATTAAATAATGATGAGGCAACTCTTCATACTATTGAAGCAATTTTATTAACAGCGAAAGAGTTTAATTATGAATTTGTTAAGCTTGAAAATGCAAATATCGACAGAATTGGAATATTTGATCTAAATCAAGACATTAAGGTTCCTGTTGTACCTAACAAGCGAATAATTTCCAATCAGAACTAGAGACGAGCCATTTGGCCCGTCTTTCTTTTTGCGATCATAAAGGGTTGGCTTATTATATTCAATATGTTTAGCCTGTTTTTCATAGATAGATTAATCAATTTTGCTTTGTTTTGTTCTAACCTAACTTCTGCTTACATACTGTGGATATTGGACAAAAACTTATTAGGATTAACAGGAGGATAAAATGCGGGATTATTTAAGAAGATTTATGATTGCTGGAATCATGGGGATATTTATTAGTTTGTTATTTTTAGGGGGAAGCTTGTACAAGCTTTAAGGAGGAAAAAAGATCAGAAATTTAATTCCTTCCCAATTCGTTAGTTTTCAAGTATAATAAAAACTGTAACAAATAAATACGGTCTATCTTCGGGGCAGGGTGAAATTCCCGACCGGCGGTGATGAGATTTTTCTCTAAGCCCGCGAGCCTTTATGGCTGAAGCAAATTATCGGAAATAGCTGAAAAAAGTTGTCATTTGGCAACTATCATTCTATTTCTTGGTGAACGCTTTAAGCTTTGGCAGGATTTGGTGCGATTCCAAAGCCGACAGTACAGTCTGGATGGGAGAAGATGGAGGTTCTGCAGACGTTCAAAAATTGCAGGAATGATGAACGTTTATTTAGTGAGCCTTTTAAATCTCCCTCAAGTATATTACTTGAGGGTTTTATTTATGATGGCTACATGATCTGCTGAACCTTTCTTCTTTAGGAGAGATAGTCCTAACAAGGAGAGAGGAACATGAAAAGATTTTCAGTAAAAGCTTTAGTTTCGATTGGGATGTTGAGCAGTATATCATATGTATTAATGCTGCTAAACTTCCCGCTACCGCCATTTCCACAATTTCTAATGATTGACTTTAGCGATATTCCTGCATTAATTGCCGCGTTAATCTTTGGTCCGCTGGCTGGCATCTTAGTTGAATTATTTAAAAATATTTTGGATTACTTTATGACAGGGAGCGCAACTGGTGTTCCAGTTGGTCATATTTCTAACTTTATTGCGGGCATCCTGTTTGTATTGCCAACATACTATGTTTACAACAAATTAAAAACGAGAAAGGGCATGACATTTGGATTAATTATTGGTACGGCTATAATGGCTGTAATGATGAGTATTTTAAATTACTTCATCATCCTGCCTGCCTATACATTTTTCTTAAATATGCCAGCTATGTCTGCTCCAGAAATGCGTACAATGATCGTAACAGGCATTTTACCGTTTAATATTATAAAAGGATTAATTATAACCATTGTATTTATGCTAATTTTTGCACGTATGAGTGCATGGATTAGCAAACAAGGTTCCTATAATAGCGCAGCTTAATAGAAAAGCGGAAGCGCCTTCGGAACAATCAAATTACGGATTGTTCCTGCGATGATTATTCTAAGGAGCTTTCCTTAGTGTCCAGGGGCGACAAGCATAAGACGAGCTGGCAGAAAGGTTGTATTTTAACCTTTTTGTCGGATTGGCTTATGACCTCGAGCCCCTAGGCGCTGAAGCTAGACAGTTTTCAAAAGCAACGGGCAACCGTTGCTTTTTCTATTGGTCTCTTGAATCGTTCCAAATACTATAAAATATGCAGTTTATAATTGAAATGAAAAAGCTCCCTTCATAAAGAAAGGGAGCGGTAATCAAAGCGAACCTTTATTGATTCTATTCGAATTTAAGTGCGTCGCCATCAAATGAATCGTCTGCAACTTTAATTGAATCAGTTGGACAGCCTTCGAAAGCGTCCATCATATCATCAATTAATACATCTGGAATTTCAACAATTCCTTGGTTATCATCTAGAGTAACGAATGCAATGCCTTCGTCATCGTAATCATAAATATCTGGTGCTGCTGCTCCGCATGCTCCACATGCGATGCAAGTTTCCTTGTCAACAATCGTATACTTTGCCATGAAAAATTACCTCCCAAGATTATAACAAAATTATATGAACATTTTCCTTTGTGAAGATGGAAAGACATCCCTCATCCCCTATTGTAAAACTGAATGGCAAACATTTCAATAGTAAAAGTATTGAGAATGCTTATCATAATAAGGTTCTAACAATAATCAGAATTATAGAGGCTCATATTTTCTATTCATGATAAGATATAGAAGATGATTAATTGTTAGTATGTCCCAAAAAGTAATATAAATGGTGTGATCTTATGAAGGATTCATATTTGAATTTGATAGTTTTATATTGTTTACACAAAATTGATGGTCAGCGATCCATATATTCAATCTTACATCTTCTGAAAGGGAAAAAATCTGCCCAAACGATTCAAGATGCTCATTTTTTCCAATTAACGAACCTCTTCAATTCTTTTCCTTTTCTTGAGCGAAAAGATTTAGATCATATTGTAAGTCAAATTAAGAACAGAGGGTTCATTATCCAAATTTCCGAGCAATGCTATCGTCTATCAATAGAAGGTACACGGTTTCTGGAAGAAACATTGACGAAGCAGCCGATTCCGAGCTCCTTAAACGGTTTGAAGTTCCATCAAGTTACCGAGCTTTTTTGGGAAAGATTATCCCTCACGATACAGGTCATATCCTACTTAAAAAGCAGAGAAACAAAATATCTTCCTATCCAGCGAAAAAAAGAGGTTCACTTTTGGGTAAAGAATTTTCTGCAGCAAACGTCCTTAAACAGAGACGCATTATGCCAGAAACTATACATCGAGTTAGTCAATTGCCTTGAAAAGAATAAGGAAATAGATCCTTCTGTACTCATCATGAGACTGACTGGTTACGAAATTATTGGACTAACTCCTTTACAAGCTGCTGAACGTTTGAAAATGGAACTTGACGTATATTATGTCCAATTTAGAAGCTTGATTCATTTTATGCTGGAAACTATCCAATTAAAACCAGAAAATTACCCGCTTTTAAGCAGATTTATTTCGGAAGAATCGCTGTTAGTTTCATTGACACAGACTGCTAGAAGGACGTACTCATTATTAAAGAATGGCATGGGATTAAATGCTATTGTTCAGACTCGAAGGCTTAAGAGAAGCACGATAGAGGATCATATCGTTGAAATAGCCCTGAATAATAAGAGTTTTGAAATTACTCCTTTTGTGAGTAAGGAAAAACAGCATTTGATTTTAGAAGCCGTTAAGACAAATTCCACTAAACAATTAAAGCAAATTCGTGAATTAGTTCCAAATGCAGATTATTTCGAAATACGCTTAACATTAGCTAGAGTAGGTGAAGAAAATGAAGCTTGAAAAATTATTACAGCATCATTTTAACTATACTGCATTTAGAACAGGTCAAAAGGAAGTTATTTCTTCTATACTGGAAGGGAATCATACAATCGCTATGCTTCCTACCGGAACAGGAAAATCACTATGTTATCAATTATCTGGTTATGCATTAAATGGACAAGTGATTATCATCTCACCACTCTTATCATTAATGCAGGATCAAGCCGAACAATTAATGATGAATGGGGAGAAAAGGGTCATTGCATTTAATTCCTTTTTATCCGCAGAAGAAAAAAATCGTGCATTATCACAGTTAAATAAATATAAATTTATTTTCCTATCCCCAGAAATGCTGCGTCTTGATCATGTCATAAAGAGGCTATGTAATCTTAATATTGCTTTATTTGTCATTGATGAAGCCCATTGCATTTCGCAATGGGGGTATGATTTCAGACCTGATTATTTAAAGCTTGGCGAAGTTAGAGAAAAACTAGGAAACCCGCTGACATTAGCTTTAACTGCAACGGCAACACGAGAGGTTAAAGATGATATAATTGCGTCACTATCATGGGAAAGTTGGAAGGAATTTATTTATTCTGTTGACCGTCCTAATATTTCACTTACTGTTGAAACGATAAATTCCTTTCAAGAAAAAAAGGACAGGCTTGTTGAACTCGTCCATTCTCTAAGTGGTTCAGGGATTGTCTACTTTTCAAGCAAGAAAATGTCTGAACAAATGGCCGTATACTTAAAGGAAAGCGGAGTTTCTAATGTTGCCGCATACCATGGTGGAATGGAACAGGAGGCAAGAATATTAATTCAACAGCAATTTATTCAAGGACAATTAGATGTAATCTGTGCGACAAGTGCATTTGGAATGGGAATTAATAAAGATAATATCCGTTTTATTATACATTTTCATATGCCACTTCAGCTTGAATCCTATTTGCAGGAAATTGGGAGAGCGGGAAGGGACGGAAGGAAAAGCCTTGCCGTTTTGCTGTTTTCGCCTGGGGATGAACAGCTGCCTTACCAGCTTTCTGAAGGAGAGCTGCCGACAGTAGAGCAGATTAACTGGCTGTTTAATTGGCTAGGAGACAATCAGCATGCATTAAAGCAATTGCCAGCATATGAGGAAGAAATCAGAAGAATTTCTGGGTTAACAGACACTCAATGGCGAATTACTCGTGATTTGCTTGAGGAAGTTAGGGAAGATCAACTAGATCAATTTAGTACTCAAATAAAATCATTTATTAAAGAGCGTATTCAGGTCAAAAGGAAAAAGATTTATGAAATGTTTGTTTGGACGCAATTAACGGAATGTCGCAGAAAAAATATCTTGAAGTATTTTCAAGAAGATAACACAATAGAGATAGAGGATTGCTGCGACCTATGCGGTGTTAATTATTCAAAATTTTATACTTCTATTGAAAAAGAAGAGAAAACCAAGATCGAATCCTCTTTTAATTGGAAAGACCATTTGGGAGAAATACTTTTAAGCAGGCGAATTACATGAAAGAAAAATATACAGGAATCATTAAAGAGCTATCAGATCGAGAACTGCTTTTTCATCTATATTTAACGCAATTTATCCTATTAGCCATTTCATTTATTTTAAGTTTGATATTATTTAATCGTTTTTCTGATGTACTTAATCTTTTTAAGATTGGCGATATGAATATATTATTTATCGGCGGAACAGCTGGATTAGCAGTCGTTCTCTTGGATGTAATTCTTATGAAGCTCCTTCCGCCATCCCTATACGATGATGGGGGCTTAAATGAAAGAGTTTTTCGCAATCGTAGTGTTTTTCATATTGCTTTAATCGCTGCAATCGTTGCTTTTTGCGAGGAATTATTATTCAGAGGTATCATTCAGACTCATGTTGGACTTGTTTTTTCCAGTCTGATTTTTGCGGTTGTCCATTACCGCTATTTATTTAATTGGTTTTTGTTCTTAAATGTTGTTGTACTAAGCTTTTTTATCGGCTATATTTTCTTGATAACAAACAATTTATTCGTGACTATTTTTACACATTTTATTATTGATTTTTTACTCGGACTAATTATAAAATACCGTCATAATACAGGTTCCAAAAGCGGGAACACAGGAAGGGATGTTTCATGAACAAAGAGGGCCCATACAGGGATCAGGCTGAACGCCTTCGGAAAAAGGTTAATAGAAATTGGGATAGTGAGGAACCTATCCAAAAAAAGGAAACTTTACCGCCGAGAAGCAGGCTTCACCGGGAAAAGAGAAAGAAAAATAAATGGAAGGTCAAATACCCTGTTATTCGCCTTCTGGCATTACTGTTTATCTTACTGCCGATTACTATTTATAGTATGTATAACTATTTGCAAAAGAATGATAATGGAGGAGCTGAAAAAGCAAGCACCCAAAACGGATTTGAAACAATAGGATTTGAAGAGCAAGAACAAAAAGAAGAAAAAGGAACGATCATTGAAGAAAGAGAAGAAGATCCGGGAAACACCGATGGTAAAGTCGAAAATGAGGAAAAGGAACCCTCTATTCCTGCCTCTGAAACTCCAATAATAAGTGATTCTGAAGATAAAGGTTCTGCTAAGCCTGCTGAAACCGATGAAAACCAACAAGCGAAGGATAATCAGCAAGCGGAGCAAAAGGAAATTATTTATCATACTGTCAAACCTAATGAAAACATGTTTCGGATCGCATTGAAATACTATAATTCTCAGGACGGCATGGATATTATTAAAAAAGCAAACAACTTAAAAAATAATGAGATTCAAGCTGGTCAAGTATTGAAAATACCTAAACAATAGATTCCCAATCTCCCTATCATATAATGCTGTACAAGCTCATACATTAAGTAGAAAAGAGTGTTGTCAGGGTTTAAGGTTAGCCTTGGTGAACGGAGGGGGATTATGGAATCATCAATAAAACTGCTTGATGATCGAACAGATCAAGCTACTAGGCAGATGCTTCAAAAAGTGGTTGAAAGGAAAAAGAAATTTGACACTTTTAAGCTAAGGCATTTAATTACGATGTGGGCAACAATGTTTTCTTCCTTCATTTATCTTTTTTATATTTATAAAACGGTAATGAAGCCTTTCTCCTATTCATTTTCGGCCATGTTTTCGGTTTTCGTTAACCAATCGGCTAATCTTTATTTCCTTATATTTACATTTGGGTTATATGGCTTAATGAATTTATTGAAGGAGAAAAGAGAGAAGGCTGAGAAGGAGTACCATGCACTCAGATGCGAAATAATTGATAAAAGCAAAGATCTTTGGAAAAAGGAAGACGAGTGGAAAAACAGACATGTCGTTTTTGAAATGATGAAGGCGAATTATGATATTAATTTGTATCATGAAAATAAATAGATTGAAAAAAGAAGCTGCTTTATACATGGCCGCTTCTTTTCTCATATATTAAAATATTCTCTTCTTCCCTTGTTCATCTTTCAGAATTTCAACTGCTTCTCGGAATCTTTGCGAATGAATAATTTCCCTCTCTCTTAAGAACCGGAGACCGTCATTTAGATCTACATCATCACTCATGTTGATAATCCATTGATAAGTTGCTCTCGCTTTTTCTTCTGCGGCAATATCCTCATATAAGTCTGCTATTGGATCTCCTTTAGCTTGAATATAAGTTGCTGTAAAAGGAACCCCACCAGCATTTTCGTAATAGAGAGCATTGTCGTGGTTTGCGTAGTGAGCACCTAGGCCTGCCTCTTTCATTTGCTCTGGTGTTGCATCCTTTGTAAGCTTATATACCATCGTTGCAATCATTTCTAGATGGGCAAACTCCTCTGTACCAATATCTGTAAGGAGACCAATCACTTTATCTGGGATAGTATAACGCTGATTTAAGTACCTTAAAGCAGCTGCAAGCTCACCATCTGCTCCGCCGTATTGTTCAATTAAGAATTTAGCCAGCTTCGGGTTACATGTGCTTACTCGAACTGGATATTGCAGCTTTTTTTCATAAACCCACATAATTTTCCCGCCCTTTCATAAAAATTTTGCAATTAAGACAAATCGGTAGCTTCAGCCCCTGGGCTAAGGCGTTCTTAAACTTGCCATGGCCATGGCGAGTCATCCCAGTTCCATGGTTTGCCTGAATAACTGTGACCGAATTGCATGAGCGGACCAAATTGGCTTTCAAACAGCTTTCTAATCTTTTTTCTTTCGCTAACATAATGATTAAATTGGTTAATCGCATCTTCGTCCCCATTATGAGTATCTAGGTATAAAGTGAGTTCAACTAAGACAAAGTCAACTACCTGAAGCTGTTCTAATAATTGATAATATTCTGCAGGCATCTGTTTCATGTAGAGGCTTCCTCCTTAGCCTTCTCATACGGGCTATAATAGGGATCATAAAAAGCTTTCCAAAGAGTTCCATGTCGTAAAGCTTCCATTGGCGTAAATTGCGGTAAGTTTGGCGGCTGGAAACCCATATAAAGATGTGGGGGTGTCGAAAACGTTTTTACACGAATCGGTTCACAGGGATCAAAAGGACTGACATACGGATGGTAGGTCTTTACAGGTGTAAACATGCAATCCCTCCTTCAATTTGTATCATTCAATCTTATGACTAAATGTCTGCAATCATGTTTGATTATGAAGGTATATTAATGGCTGTTATCGAATATTTAATACATTATCGTAAATAATTCTCTGGGGTGAGTGGAATGTTTGTAAAAAGCGTTATGATTCCTAAATATTCTAGTTATACAATTAATCATGAATCAACAATTAAAGAAACCCTTGACAAATTAGAGGAGCATCAAATCGATGGTTTGCCAGTTTTAAATGGTGACAACTATGTCGGAATGATTACCAGATATGGGATCTATGAAAATTACTTTAAATCTAAACAAATAAAGGAAGATTTTTTACAGAATACGAAGGCAGAAGACATCGCTACACATCAGGATCAATATCTTAAGGGGAATGAGATCTTCGAAAAAACCTTGCTAAGTTTAAAGGACTTTCCGCTATTGGCTGTTCTTGATGAGAAGCAAAGGTTTTTAGGGGTCGTAACGCGTTTTGATGTTCTTGCCCAGTTTCAATCTGCATTCGGTATGAACAAACCAGGTGTTAGAATTGCGTTTACCGCTTCTGAAACAGAAGGCAGATTAGCGAGATTATCTGAGATTGCCCGTCAGTTTCATGAACAGATCATTTCGATCGTCACATTTGACGAAACAGATAAACTAGTACGCAGGATTGTAATGAAGGTAGAGAAGAAAGACAATATAAAGAAATTCCTCGAAAAGCTTGAGGATTCAGGATTCAGAATTCTTGATGTTCATGAAGAGTAATAGTTGTCCGATTGAATAATAAATCAAAGCAATAAAGAATAATCCCCCTCATACAATTTTATGGGAGGGATTTTCTTGTTGCGTAAAACAGTTCAGCTTATTGGCGGCTTCCTTTGTGGTTTACTTTTTATTGAGTGGTTTCCAATTAGTGTTCCATCAGGGCTTACGGAAATTTTGGCTGCTTGCATTTTGGAGCCAGTTCCATTTTTTGCTTCTGCAGTTGTCTTCATTATTGGCTTTCTGACAAATGCTGAGTTGATTGGTGAAGAGGTCATCCAAACAGTTCAGTTATTTATGAAACGCAAGACAACGCTATTTAATTTATTGTTTTCTTTGTTTTTTCTGGCAGGCTTTATCACCTTATTCTTATTAGGATTTTGGCAAACAGTTGTATTTTTCTGTTTTTCTATTCTTTATGGTATTATTTCTATAGATTTCGAGGAACTTAAACTAGCAAAAGTATAGATAACAGATTGCGGGGCAGGAGCATTATGATTTTTACAATAGTTATCATTTTAGTATTAATAGGAATAGGGTTTATTGCATTTATGTATAGGGAAGCGAATGCAGATCGAGTCATATTAAATGATCTGTCCTTCAAAGAATTTCCAGCAAGCTTTGGTGAAGTCAAGATTTTTTTCATTTCTGACATACATAAGAGAGTCATCTCAGATAAAATTATTGAGGAAGTTCGTTTATTGAAACCAAATATCATTATTATTGGCGGCGACTTAGTTGAAAAAGGAGTTCCGCTTCAAAGAGTAAAAGAAAATTTAGCTAAACTAAAAACATTAGGCCCTGTTTATTTTGTATGGGGCAATAATGATTACGAAGTAAATTTTCGTGAGCTAGATACTATATTTTTGGATTTTGGCGTTAAGGTTCTTGATAATACTGCAGTATTCTTTGAATCAGAAACAGGTGATAAATTCATATTGTTAGGTGTTGACGATATGAGTAAAAAACGCGATAGACTTGATCTCGCTTTACTTGATGCGGGTCAAACAGGCTTTAGAGTTTTAGTAAGCCATAGTCCTCAAATTATGAGCAAAATAAAAAAAGAACATCAAATATCCTTAGTGTTAAGCGGTCATACACATGGAGGGCAAATACATATTTTGGGCTACAGTCCTTATGAAAAAGGGGGTATAAAAAAACGAAAGGAAACGACATTATTAATAAGTAATGGTTATGGAACAACCGCTTTGCCATTAAGATTAGGAGCAAAAGCAGAAACACATTTAATCACGTTAAATAATGGGAATTAGGGGAGGCCTATGCTTGTCTTCTTTGCAGTAATGAGGTAAAGGCAAATTAAAGCGCATAAGGTAAATAACTTAGACGACTCACCATCCTTTGTTTCTGTCATACACTAAATAAAAGAGTTAGTTCACGGCAGGGGGCAGTTACATGCGCTTAGAACGTTTAAATTATAACAAAATCAAAATTTTTCTAACTCAAGATGATTTATCGGAAAGAGGGCTAACGAAAGAAGATATTTGGAAGGATTCGATGAAATGGCATCAGCTTTTCCATGATATGCTTGAAGAGGCAAGTGAAGAATTTGGGGTAGAAATTCAAGGCTCTGTTGCAGTAGAGATATTCTCCATGCAGGCACAAGGGATGATTATGATCGTAACGATGGAGGATCAGAATGATGAGGAACTGCTTCAAGATGGCTTTATAGAAATGCAGGTTATCATGGATGGCAGCGAGGAATTATTCTTTGAATTGGAAGACTTCGAAAATGTCATTCAGCTGGCAAGGCGTCTTCATATATTAAACATAACAAACACAAGCTTGTATGCTTATAATAATCATTATTATATTCATCTGAAAAACCAAAATCCGGACGATAAAAATAAACTTATAGCTATTATAGCGGAGTATGGGAATCCAGCTATTATAAGTATTCATGTGGTAGAAGAATATGGAACGGAAATAATGAAAGATCAGGCTGTGGAGAAACTTATGCATTTCTTTCGTAATTAATAGAGGAGGGAGGATCGTTTTCTCCCTTTCCAAACTAATCTGCCGTTTATTTAAAAAATGATTTTTTCCTTAATAAAACAATAGTAAAAACGGTTACATAAAATTATCAAAAAATGCGGAAAAATATTTCTACTATCTTGCATATATTAATCAAAGGTGTATACTATTGCATGGAAGCGAACAACAAATGATAGTGATTTCTAGGAGGTTTACTAATGGTAGCCAATCATGGTACTGATACTAAAAAAGAAGACAAGCTTGACGTATTAAAGTCAACGCAAACGGTTATTCATAAGGCTTTGGAAAAGCTAGGTTATTCTGATGAGGTGTTTGAATTATTAAAAGAGCCTCTTCGAATGATGACAGTTAAAATCCCAGTCCGGATGGATGATGGAACAGTTAAAGTCTTTACCGGCTACCGGGCACAGCATAATGATGCGGTTGGGCCTACAAAAGGTGGAATTCGTTTCCATCCTGGTGTTACTGAAAAGGAAGTTAAAGCTCTATCGATTTGGATGAGTTTAAAATGTGGTATTGTTGATTTGCCATATGGCGGTGGTAAGGGCGGTATTATCTGCGACCCGCGTAATATGTCATTCCGTGAATTAGAAGCTTTGAGCCGTGGATATGTACGTGCCATAAGCCAAATCGTTGGACCTACAAAAGACATTCCAGCGCCAGATGTATTTACAAATTCACAAATTATGGCATGGATGATGGACGAGTACAGCAGAATGGATGAATTTAATTCACCAGGCTTTATTACTGGAAAGCCATTAGTACTAGGTGGATCTCACGGCCGTGAGACAGCAACAGCTAAAGGGGTAACAATTTGTATTAGAGAAGCTGCTAAGAAGCGCGGCATTGAATTAGAAGGTGCTCGTGTTGTAGTTCAAGGCTTTGGTAACGCAGGAAGCTTCTTATCTAAGTTCCTTCATGACGCTGGTGCAAAAGTGATTGGTATTTCTGATGCTTACGGTGCATTACATGATCCTAATGGACTTGATATTGATTATTTATTAGACCGCCGCGATAGCTTCGGAACAGTAACTAATTTATTTAATGATACAATTACAAATAAAGAGCTTTTAGAATTAGACTGTGATATTTTAGTTCCAGCTGCAATTGAAAACCAAATTACGGATGAAAACGCACATAACATTAAAGCGAAAATTGTAGTAGAAGCAGCAAATGGGCCAACTACATTAGAGGCTACGCAAATTTTAACTGAGCGTGGAATTCTTCTCGTTCCAGATGTATTAGCGTCTGCAGGCGGTGTTACAGTTTCTTACTTCGAGTGGGTGCAAAATAACCAAGGCTACTACTGGTCAGAAGAAGAAATTGCAGAAAAGCTTGAAAAGATTTTAGTACAATCCTTTAATAATATTTATGAAACTTCACAATCCCGCCGTGTAGATATGCGTCTTGCTGCTTATATGGTTGGCGTGCGCAAAATGGCTGAGGCATCAAGATTCCGCGGCTGGGTATAAGTTCATTATTTGAATCTTAATGAAAAATCTCCTATCATATTTGATGGGAGATTTTTATTTATTGAAGGGAGAACTAAAAATGAAATGTGAAGAAGCAATTATTGTAGGGGGAGGTCCGTGTGGGTTAGCAGCTGTGATTTCTCTTCAGGAAATAGGAATGAATCCGCTTGTGATTGAAAAAGGAAATATCGTTAATGCCATTTACCATTATCCAACACATCAAACTTTTTTTAGTACTAGTGAAAAGCTGGAAATTGGCGGAGTGCCTTTTATTACAGTTGACTATAAACCAAGAAGAAACGAAGCATTGTCCTATTATCGAGAAGTTGTTAAACGAAAAAAAATCCAAATAAATGCTTACGAAAAGGTTTTGTCGGTTACGAAACAAGAAAGCGGATTTTTAGTAATGACAGATAAGGATGAATACAGGTCGAAGAATGTAATAATTGCAACAGGCTATTATGATCATCCGAATTACATGAATGTTCCAGGTGAAGGATTGCCTAAGGTATTTCATTATTTTAAAGAAGCCCATCCGTATTTTGATAAAGATGTCATAGTAGTAGGCGGAAAAAATTCTAGTGTGGATGCTGCATTAGAATTAGTGAAAGCTGGTGCGAGAGTTACAGTTATTTATAGGGGAAGCGAATATTCACCAAGTGTAAAGCCATGGATCTTGCCTGAGTTTGATTCCCTAATCCGTAATGGGGTGATCAAAATGGAATTCAATGCGCATGTGAAGGAGATTTTAAACGATAAAGTGATTTATACAGTAAAAGAAGAACGTTTTGAGATAAAAAATGATTTTGTATTTGCCATGACAGGCTACCATCCAGACCATCACTTTCTGCAAGCGATGGGAGTCCATATTGATTCCGAGACAGGAAGGCCGGTATTTAATATTGAGACAATGGAAACAAATGTCGAAGGGATTTATATTGCTGGTGTCATTGCTGCTGGCAATAATGCGAATGAAATTTTTATTGAAAATGGCCGGTTTCATGGTGATTTAATTGCAAAGGCAATCGTCAATAAAGAATATAAGAAGTAAAAAAGAAATCGGCATTTTTCGCCGATTTCTTTTACATTCACCATTAAACCATGAACATCTCTTCAATTTTTTTACTGCTATTGGTGGTGGCTAAACCAACGAGCAGTTTGATTCGTGCTTTCTGACCATTTAAGCCATTGGAAAAAATGACTCCTAAATCTTTAAGTTTTTTTCCTCCGCCTTCATAACTATAAACGTCTTGGGCTATTCCATTAAAGCATCTGGATACGATGACAACAGGTATGTTTTTTTCTATAAGGACCTTAATCCCTTCTACTGTTGCAGGCGGCAAATTACCTTGACCTAATGCCTCAATAACTACTCCCTGATAGTTTAAGTCACGGATGGCAAACAGAAGTGTTGAATCCATCCCAGCATGTGCTTTTATTAAGGCAACGCGTGTCGATACATGATCAATGTCATAAAATTCATTGTTCGTTGGCAGATGGTGGAAAAACACGCCTCTTTTTGTCACAATTCCAATCGGTCCATATTGAGGACTTTGGAAGGTGGAAACATTACTTGTATGAGTCTTCGTAACATTCTCTGCCGTATGAATCTCATCGTTCAATACGACAAGAACTCCTTTATATTTTGCCTCTTCACATGAAGCAACTTTAATAGAAGTAATTAAATTGTAGAGGCCGTCTGCACCAATTTCATTGCTTGACCTCATAGCACCTGTTACGACAATGGGCAGAGAAGTCTGAACTGTTAAGTGCAGGAAATACGCTGTTTCCTCTAGTGTATCTGTTCCATGTGTAATTACGACTCCAGAGATTTCTTTTTTCTCTAAATAGCGATTAATTAGATCCTTCAGCATAAGCATTTCCACAGGAGTAATATGCGGGGAAGGAAGATGAAATGGCTCCTCGATAATAATGTCTGCTAGTGTAAGCAGTTCTTTCGTTTTTTCCGTAATCGGATTGCTTTCAGACGGCTTAACAGCTCCAGTAGATGCATCTTCACTCATTGAAATCGTTCCGCCTGTATGTATAACAAGAATTTTTTTCTTTTGCATACTGAATACCTCCAAATTTACAAAAATATAAAACTAATTTAGTGTAAAAAGTGTATAATTGAATGAAAGTTTACTATTTTAGAGATTTAACATATTTCTTATTCCAAAATTTGATAATCCATTTTCTTTCTTCCTTCATCATGTTACGATAAAAGTAATGGATAATGGTACAAAAATTCATTGCTAATGATGAAATTTAGCTGCATATTGGGGAAATGACCTCATTAATTTATAGAAAAGAGGACAGTACATGCTTGGTATTTTATCTGCGGGTATTGCCCCTGGATTAGCGCTATTAAGCTATTTTTATTTGAAAGATCAATATGGCTCTGAGCCGGTTTTTACAGTTTTTAGGACCTTTTTATTTGGTGCAATTCTTGTTTTCCCCATTGCGTTTATTCAATATGTTCTGGAAACAGAGTACAATATACAATCAAGCTTTATAAATGCATTTCTTTCTTCAGGGATGCTGGAAGAATTTTTTAAATGGTTTATCCTGTTTTATGCAGTCTATCAGCATGTTGATTTTGATGAACCATATGATGGTATTGTATATGGTGCATCTGTATCATTAGGGTTTGCTTCGTTGGAAAACATCTTGTATCTTATTTCCTATGGCTTAGAGCATGCGATTGGCCGAGCGCTTCTGCCTGTTTCCAGTCATGCTTTATTTGGTGTTATTATGGGCTATTATATAGGAAAAGGGAAATTTTCAGCAACCTCTAAGGCGAAATGGCTTATGCTTTCCTTCCTATTTCCTGTTATTCTTCACGGTACGTATGACTTCATCCTGATTACCCAAGAAAATTGGCTGATCATTATGTTCCCATTCATGATATTTCTTTGGTGGTTTGGATTAAGAAAGGTTAAGAAGGCCCGCGAATTAAGCGCGAAACATATAGAGAACCAGCTAAACTACTAAAAGCAACTCTTCATTCATAAATGAGGAGTTTTTTTTATTCGTCAAAAAATAACAAGGGATTTGCATAAAAAACCAGCTACTACAAAATATAGAGATAATGTCATCAAGATTTACTTTGGAGGTACGATTCATGAAAAAGAACTTTTTGTTTACTAAAGTAATTCTTATTGTCTCTATTTGTATGATTTTAGTCCCTATGAGTGGAAACGAGCAGAGGGCAACAGCTTTTACCAATCAAGTTATTCAGCAAGGAGCTGTTGGAGATGATGTAATTGAATTACAGTCAAGACTGCAATACTTAGGATTTTACAACGGAAAGATCGATGGGGTATTTGGATGGGGAACGTATTGGGCTTTAAGAAATTTTCAATATGAATTTGGACTCGAAATTGATGGGATGGCAGGAGCTGATACGAAAAACAAGCTCGTCAAGGCATCTAAATATAATCAGCAATTTGTAAAGGAGCAAATTGCCAAAGGCAATAAATTTACTCATTACGGGGGAGTAAATCTCGAATCGCAAAAAAAACCAGCAAAAAGTACGCCTGCTCCTGCAAAGAATCAAACAGCCCAAAAACCAACAGCAGCTAATATGCCTAACGGTTTTTCGCAAAATGATATTCAATTAATGGCTAATGCTGTTTATGGTGAAGCAAGAGGAGAGCCATATACAGGGCAAGTGGCAGTAGCGGCTGTTATTTTGAACCGTGTAAACAGTGCATCATTCCCGAATACCGTATCAGGCGTAATTTTTGAACCAGGAGCATTTACTGCTGTGGCAGATGGCCAGATTTGGCTTACTCCTAATGAGAGAGCAAAAGAAGCTGTTATTGATGCCATTAATGGCTGGGACCCTACAGGACAGGCACTTTATTATTTTAATCCTGATACTGCAACTAGTGCATGGATCTGGACACGCCCGCAAATTAAGCGGATTGGGAAACATATATTTTGCAAATAAAGAGGTGAGGAATATTGATTAGAGGAATATTAATTGGCGTACTTTCATTAGGTGTAGCTGGAACCGCATTTTGGGGATACCAAGAGCATCGCGAAAAAAATGCAATCTTAATGAATGCGGAAAATAATTATCAGAATGCCTTCCACAGCTTAACGTATAATGTAGATTTACTGCATGATAAGATCGGAACAACATTGGCAATGAATTCCCGTAAATCCTTATCTCCAGGTTTGGCTGATGTTTGGAGACTTACATCAGAGGCACATACAAATGTCGGTCAGCTGCCGTTAACGTTATTGCCATTTAATAAAACAGAGGAGTTTCTTGCAAATATTGGTGATTTTAGTTACAGGACGGCTGTTAGGGATTTAGATAAGGAACCATTAACTGATAAAGAATATGAGAACCTAAAAAAATTATATTCCAACTCTGCTGAGATCCAGAAAGAATTACGGAAAGTGCAGCACTTAGTTCTCAAAAATAATCTTCGCTGGATGGATGTAGAAATGGCAATTGCTACAGGCAAAGAAAATGCTGATAATACCATTATTGACGGATTCAAAACGGTAGAAAAAACAGTCGAGGGCTACGGAGAAACGGATCTTGGCCCAACAAAAGTCAGTTTAGAGAAGGAAGATAACAATTTTAAAAACATAAAAGGCAAGGTGATTTCACAGCAGGATGCAATCAATATTGCTAAAAAATATTCAGGTTTTAATAATGATGTTGCCGTTCAAGTGACAGAGAATGGAAAAGGCTCTGATTATGGATTTTATAGTGTATCTATCTTGAATCAGAAAACAAAACAAGAAGCCAACATGGATATTACTAAAAAAGGCGGATATCCAATCTGGTTTATTCTCTCAAGAGATATAAATAAACAAACAATAAGCTTGAATGAGGCAAGCAATCAAGCCCTTAAATTTCTGAATGATAATGGATTTAATGATTTGGAACTTTTTGAAAGTGCACAGTACAATCATACAGGAGTATTTAACTTCGTTTCAAAGCAGGATGATATTAGAATTTATCCAGACTCCATTAAAGTAAAGGTTGCATTAGATAATGGGAATATCGTTGGGTTTTCAGCAGGGAACTATTTGAAAAGCAACCACAATAGAATCATTCAGAAACCGGCCATTTCTCTTGAAAATGCTCGTTCTGATATAAATCCTCAAGTTAAAGTTATGGAAAATAGGCTTGCAGTTATTGAAAATGATTTAGGGAAAGAGGTTCTCTGTTATGAGTTCCTTGGCACACTCGGTAATGATACGTACCGGATCTTTATTAATGCAGAAAATGGGCATGAAGAACTTGTTGAAAAACTAAAAAATGCAGAACCAATTTATGAAGATGTTCTTTAAGGAAAGGTCTTAAGCCTTTCCTTTTCTGTTTGCATATAAATGTCGATGTACAAACACTAGTATACATGTCATAATAAAATGACAAGATTATCCTATTGAAAGAAAATGGACAGAGAAAGTGTGGTCAGCATGATAAAAATTGGTGATGTACTTTTTTTAGAACCGAGGTATTCGAAAAGTGTTGAGAAATACAAATGTAAAATTTTAGAAAAAGGGGACAATTCGGTATATATTGATTATCCGATAAATATGAATACGAATAGAACCGTTTTTCTTATAGATGGTACACAATTAAAAGGATCGTTTATCTCAGGGGATGGGTCTGTTTATCTATTTGAATGTGAGGTACTTAGAAAAGTCAAAGGCAATATTCCAATGATTATATTATCCTATCCGGGTATTGAACAACTTGTTAAGATACAGCGCCGGCAATTTGTTCGTATTGAAACAGGAGTGGATGCGGCTATTCATCCGATCGAATGGGAATTTGCTCCATTTGTAACGGTTACAGATGACATTAGTGCTGGGGGGGCTGCCATCATTAATGACAGAAAGAGACCTTTATCACAAAATATGATGATCCATAGTTGGTTTGTTCTTCCGATGCAAAATGGGGAAACCCATTATTTAAAACTAAAAAGTAAAATTGTCAGGATCGTTGCAGTCAATGAGTGGAAATCGCTAATCTCTCTTCAATTTATTGATATTTCACCGACTGATAGACAGGTATTGCTTCGCTTCTGTTTTGACCGACAGCTTGCCTATAAGAAAAAAGGGATAGAAATATAATAGATAGGAATAAAAAGTAAAAATTACTCGCATACTTTAAATATATTAACCATGCGGGGAGATCGTTATGAAATCGATTGAAAGAATACTAATAAAAGTTGTCATTATACAGTTCTTATTCCTCTTCATAACCCAATTGTTTTTTCATAAATTTAATATTTTTCCTGAACTCAAACAGCTTACTCAATATGAAGGTGTCACGGATAATAACTTTACGGAATTCCTTGAAACATTCAGGGGGCAATGATAGCAGGTGCTTGCCTGCTATTTTTATTTTTAATAAATGCTTTTCAATGTAGAGAGGTAATCATAGTTTTATTCGTTTATATATGCCATCATATGATAAAATAAAATGGACGAGAAATTGTTTTTGGGAGGCACTATGAATAAAAAAATCTCTATTGCAATTGATGGACCTGCTGCTGCAGGAAAAAGCACTGTTGCAAAAATTACAGCTGAAAAACTATCATATATTTATATCGACACAGGGGCTATGTATAGAGCTTTAACATATAAAGCCATAAATATGAAAATGGACTTAGAGGATGAACTAGGCTTGTTGAATATTTTAAATGAGACAACCATTGAATTATTGCCAGGTGATGATGGTCAATTCATATATTTAGACGGAAAAAATGTTACAAATGAAATTAGGACTGCTGAAGTAACGAATTCCGTTTCGATTGTTGCAAAACATAAACTCGTTAGAGAAGAAATGGTCGCCAGACAAAAAAGCTTTGCTGAAAACGGCGGCGTTGTTATGGATGGCAGAGATATTGGGACACATGTTCTGCCCAAAGCAGAGGTTAAGATTTTCCTATTGGCATCTGTTGATGAACGAGCGATTCGCAGACATACTGAAAATATCCAAAAGGGCTACCCATCCGATTTAGAGAAATTAAAAGAAGAAATCTCTACAAGAGATAAATTAGATTCAGAACGGGCAGTTGCACCATTGAAAAAGGCGTCAGATGCAATCGAAATTGACACAACCTCATTATCAATCGATCAGGTTGTTGAAAGAATCATGGTGCTTGCTTATGAAAGGATCGGATGACAGTGAATTTATACTCTTTTGCAAAATCAGTCGTTTATGGAATATTAAAGCCAATATACCGCTTTGAAGTAATTGGAACAGAGCATTTCCCTAAAGAAGGCGGTGTTCTGCTCTGTTCTAATCATATTCATAATTTTGATCCGCCTGTAGTCGGTATCAATGCACCAAGGGCAGTACACTTTATGGCTAAGGAAGAATTGTTTCGAGTGCCTATTTTAGGGAAGCTTCTTCCTGATTTAAATGCCTTTCCAGTTAAGAGGGGGATGAGTGATAGGGAAGCTCTAAGAAAAGGACTTGCTATTTTGAAAGAAGGAAAAGTTTTGGGCTTATTTCCTGAAGGGACAAGAAGTAAAACCGGTGAGTTGGGTCAAGGGCTTGCAGGAGCCGGTTTTTTTGCTCTTCGTACCGATGCTGCAATTGTACCATGTGCTATTATAGGTCCATATAAGTCTTTTAAAAGATTGAAAGTCGTTTATGGAAAGCCGATAGACATGGCTCCTTTACGTGAAAAGAAAGCTTCCGTGGAGGAGACGACTGAATTAATTATGAGTGAAATTCGCAAACTGATAAATGAGAATAGCTAAACCTTCTTACTTGACAAAAGAAGTGGTTTATAAGAAGTTAGTTAAAAGGCGAATTTTATCATTAGATATTGCGAAGGCGCTTCCGCCTTTCAAATAAGGAGGAATACATATGTCAGAAGAGATGAATCAAGTTGAAGTGAGAAATTTCGAAATTGGCGATAAGGTTTCCGGCCAGGTTACAAAGGTTGAAGAGAAGCAAGTAATTGTAAACATCAATGATAGCAAGCTTGATGGAATTATCCCTATTAGTGAATTATCAAGTCTTCATGTAGAGAAAGCAAGTGATGCTGTTTCAGAAGGAGATCAGCTGGAGCTTGAAGTTTTAAAGGTAGAAGAGGATGCATTAATTCTATCAAAACGAAAAGTAGATGCTGAAAAGTCATGGGCTGATCTTGAAGAGAAATTTAATAACGGTGTAATTTTCGAAGCTGAAATTAAGGATGTTGTTAAAGGCGGTTTAGTCGTTGACCTTGGTGTCAGAGGATTTATCCCTGCTTCATTAGTTGAAGATTTCTTTGTTGAGGATTTTTCAGACTACAAAGGAAAAACAATGACCTTTAAAATCGTTGAGCTTGAAAAGGATAAAAATCGTTTAATTCTCTCTCATCGGGCTGTTGTCGAGGAAGAAAAGGGTAAGCAAAAAAATCAAATCCTTGATTCTTTAGAGGCAGGACAGGAATTAGAAGGAACTGTTCAAAGAATTACTGATTTTGGCGCTTTTGTTGATATTGGCGGCATAGATGGACTTGTTCATATATCCCAGCTTTCTCACGAGCATGTGAGCACCCCTTCAGAAGTAGTAGAAGAAGGTCAAAAAGTCCAAGTAAAGGTTCTAAGTGTTGATCGGGCAAGTGGACGAATTTCTTTATCAATTAAAGAAACTCAGCCAGGACCATGGTCAAATATATCTGAAAAAGCTCCAAAGGGTAGTGTGCTTGACGGAGTAGTAAAAAGACTTGTTTCATATGGTGCGTTTGTAGAGCTTTTCCCTGGTGTAGAAGGACTTGTTCATATTTCTCAAATTTCACATAAACATATTGCAACTCCGCATGAAGTGTTAAAAGAAGGTCAAGAAATCAAAGTTAAAGTTTTAGACGCAAATGAACAAGAACAGCGTTTATCTCTAAGCATTAAAGAGCTACAGGAAAAAGAACCAGATTATGTTACTGATTATGAACTCCCAGAGGAATCAAAAGGATTTCAGCTCGGCGAAATGATTGGGGATCAATTAAAGAATTTAAAATGATAATGGTGATAAATGGTGTCTAGATCAAAACGTAAATGGGATCATATTCAATTAGCTTTGACTACAGGGCAGAAAAGGCTATCAGGTTTTGATGATATTACCTTTATTCACCAAAGTATGCCTCATACTTCATTAGATCAGGCAACTTTAAATGTAAAAATTGGCGAACTTTCTTTAAGTTCGCCAATTTTTATAAATGGGATGACAGGCGGTGGAGGTGAGCAGACTTTACGAATTAATCGTGAATTGGCAATGGCTGCAAAAGCAATGGGAATGGCAATTGCTGTCGGTTCGCAAATGTCTGCTCTTAAGAATCCTTCAGAAAGAAAATCTTATGAAGTCGTTCGAAAGGAATATCCAGACGGCATTATTTTTGGAAACCTCGGCAGTGAAGCAACAGTGGACCAAGCAAAAGCCGCCATTGACATGA
The DNA here is from genome assembly GCF_036962035.1 of Bacillus sp. JJ1773. NCBI lineage: Bacteria > Bacillati > Bacillota > Bacilli > Caryophanales > Bacillaceae > Bacillus > Bacillus sp. JJ1773. The sequence continues at coordinate 812 of NZ_JBALNX010000049.1, read as the reverse complement.
TTAATGCTGATGCATTGCAAATTCATTTAAATGTAGTTCAGGAACTAACAATGCCTGAAGGAGACCGAGACTTTCGAACAGCCCTTCACCGTTTAGAAGCGATTGTAAAGGCCGCTAATGTACCGATCATCGTTAAAGAAGTAGGCTTTGGAATGAGTAGAGAAACGGTATTAATGCTGCGTTCTATCGGTGTTTCGGCTGTCGATGTTGGAGGGTTTGGCGGCACTAATTTTGCTAGAATAGAAAATGAACGGCGAAATAGAGAACTATCCATTTTTAATGAATGGGGTATTCCCACTGCAGTATCAATTATTGAAGCGAAAGAAAACTCAAAAGATGTATCTATTATAGGTTCTGGGGGAGTTCAGACAAGTCTTGATATTGCAAAAGCAATAGCCCTTGGAGCCGAGGCTGTTGGAATGGCTGGCTTTGTTCTTAGTATTTTAATGAATAAAGGCATAGAAGCATTAATAGAAGAGCTTCAAATCATACAGGATGAGATTAAGATGATCATTACTGCATTAGGTGCAAGTAATGTATCAGAGTTGCAGCAAGCTCCATTAATCATTTCAGGAAAAACCCATCATTGGTTAAATGAAAGAAGCATCGATACAAAAAAATACAGTCAGAGAATAATCTCTAAATAACAAAAAAGCTCTTGCTATGTAAATCAGCAAGAGCTTTTTCTACGTCTAGCTACAGCGCCTACCCCCGCCGTACAGGACGTACTAGTGTCGACAATGCGACAGGACAAGGAAGACTTCGGAAGCGTAATCATCGCACGACCAAAAGAGAAGCTTTTGGGAGGACGT